>CANFVX010000350.1 GCA_947450495.1 Gammaproteobacteria bacterium | reverse complement strand
GGGCAGATGGGCGTAAGCGTCGTCAACGGTTGCGCCATCAACGCTGAGCCGCCAGGGGCGGGCGGGTGGCGTGCGGAGTTTTAATTCGAAGAGACCCGCCGGATGCAGGCAGGTCATCGCGCGGGCGCCGCGCTGCCCGAGCAGCGCCACCGCAGTCGCGCCCGGAAGCCATGCACGGAGCCGCCATTGCGCACCGGCAGGGTGCAGTCCGAGCAGGCCGAAGGGATCGTGGTCGCGGGTTTCGACCAGACGCAGGATGTGATCAGGTTGGGCAGACATCTTGCTTCGTACTATACCGGTCTCGTTGACCCACACGCGGGGGATACTCAAGTCTCCCGTACAAACCGGCAGAACCCTATGGCGCAATCGCTCGATCTCGTTTTTCTGTGGCATATGCACCAGCCGGATTACCGGGCGCCGGAGGACGGCGAGTACGTGCTGCCCTGGGCCTATCTGCACGCCATCAAGGATTACACCGACATGGCGGAGCATCTGGAGCGCCACCCTGCCGTGCACGCAGTGGTGAACTTTGTGCCGGTGCTGATCGATCAACTCGAAGACTACGCGGCGCAAATCCGCCACGGGCCGCTGCGCGATCCGCTGCTCCGCCTGCTGGTGAACGACAGGCTCGAGGCGCTGACCTTGGCCGACAAGCGCATGGCCATCGAGACCTGCTTCCGCGTGAACCACGCCCGCACGGTCGAGATGTTTGCGCCCTATCGCCGACTCCACGCCTTGCAGGCGCTGGCGATTGCGGAAGGCGACGACGCGCTGGCGTGGTTGTCGGGCGAGTACTTCGCCGACTTGGTGACCTGGTATCACCTCGCCTGGACGGGCGAAGCCGAGCGTCGCCGCAATCCGCTGATTGCCTCGCTGTTGAGCAAAGGACAGGGCTACACGCTGGCCGAGCGCCGCGCCCTGCTGGCGGCGATGGGCGAGATGATCGCGGGGCTGGTGCCGCGCTACCGGGCGCTGGCGGAGCGCGGGCAGATTGAACTTTCCTGCTCGCCCGAGGCGCATCCCATCGGGCCTTTACTGCTGTCTTTCAGCAGCGCCCGCGAAGCGCAGCCCGAGTCGCCCTTGCCGGCGTCGACGGGTTATCCCGGCGGTCGGGCGCGGTTTGATCGACATCTCGACAGTGCGCGCGCCAGTCACGCCCTGCGCTTTGGCGCCGTGCCGCGCGGCATGTGGCCCAGCGAAGGCGGGGTGTCGGCTGATGCCTTGGTGCGCATGGCGGCGGCGGGCGTGGAGTGGGCGGCCACCGGTGAGGCCGTGCTGGTGAACACGCTGCATGGCGCAGATCACAGCTACGAGCGGGCGCGCGATCTCTATCGTCCCTGGCAAGACGGCAGCGGCGTGACGCTGTTTTTTCGCGACGACCGGCTGAGCGATCTCATCGGCTTTGAATACTCGAAGTGGCACGGACAAGACGCGGCGCGGCATTTCATGGGCGAGCTCGAAGCCATCATGCAAGCCGCGCCAGCAGATGAAACGCCGCTGGTCTGCGTGATGCTCGATGGTGAGAACGCCTGGGAGTACTACCCCTACAACGCCTGGTATTTCTTTGAAGACCTCTACGCCGCGCTGAGCGCGCATCCGCAGATTCGCACCACGACCTTGAGCGCTGGGCGGGCCGGACACGCGCCTGGCACGCAAGCGCTGCCGCCGGTGGTAGCGGGCAGTTGGGTTTACGGCACCTTCTCCACCTGGATTGGTGAGACCGACAAGAACCGCGCCTGGGATTTGCTGGCCAACGCCAAACAGAGTTACGACCTCATTTACGAACGCTTGCAGGCCGACCCGGCGCGCGCGGCGAAAGCCGAAGCCCTGCTGACCCGCCTTGAAGGCTCGGACTGGTTCTGGTGGCTGGGCGACTACAACCCGTCCGACGCGGTCGCCAATTTCGAGAGCCTGTTCCGGCGCAATCTGGTCGCGCTCTACGACACGCTAGGGCTGACACCGCCGCCGCAGTTGGCGCAGTCGCTGGGGCGCGGCGGCGGCGCGCCGGAAGCCGGCGGCACCATGCGTCGCGGCCTCAGCGATTAATCTATTTTTTAACTTTCTTGCAGGAAAACAGGCCTATGACCCATCGCGTTGCCTTGCTCCTCGGCGTACATGCTCATCAACCGGTAGGGAATTTTCCCAGCGTGGTCGACGATGCGCACGAACGCTGCTACCGCCCGTTCCTGCACACGCTTTATCGCTATCCGGAGTTTCGTTTCGCCGCGCATTTTTCCGGCTGGTTGCTGGATGAACTGCGCGCGCGTTTCCCCGAGGACATGGCGCTGCTGGCGGCAATGGTGGCGCGCGGTCAGGTGGAGCTCTTTGGCGCGGGCGATTGCGAGCCGGTGCTGGCGGCGATTCCGGCGCGCGATCGCCGTGGGCAGCTGCTGGCGCTGTCGAACAAGCTGGCAGCGCATTTTGGCCAGCGTCCCCTCGGCGCCTGGTTGACCGAGCGGGTGTGGGAATCGAGCGTGGTGCCAGCGCTGGCCGACAGCGGGATCCGCTACGTGACCGTGGACGACTACCACTTTCTCTGTACCGGGCGGGAGGCGCGTGAACTCGATGGCCACTACACCACCGAAGAAGACGGCGCCACGCTCGATCTTTTTCCCATTTCCGAACAGCTACGCTATCGCCTGCCGTTTTCACCGGCGCAGGAAGCTGTGGCCTATCTGGAGCAGCAGGCGCGGGACGGCGCGCGGGCGGCGGTGTATTTCGACGACATCGAAAAATTTGGCATCTGGCCCGAAACCTATGAATGGGTGTACGAGCGCGGTTGGCTAACGCAGTTCATCGAAGGCGTGCTGGCCTCGCCGCTGATTCGCACCAGCACCTATGCAGATTTTCACGCCGCCGAGCGGACGCGCGGGATTGTGTATCTGCCCACCGCTTCCTATAGCGAAATGAACGAATGGACCTTGCCGGCCGCTGCCGCTGCCACTTACGCCGGGCTGCTGGCGAGGGTGAAGGCAGGACCAGACTGGGAGCGCGAACGTCCGTTCGTGCGCGGCGGGATCTGGCGCAATTTCCTCACGCGCTATCCGGAAGCCAACTGGTTGCACAAGCGCATGTTAGGCCTGTCGGCGCGGCTGGCAGCGTCATCCCGGCGTGAAGACCCGAGCTTGCTGGGCTTGCTCTACGCCGCGCAGGCCAATGACGCCTACTGGCATGGTTTGTTCGGCGGGCTTTATTTGCCCCATCTGCGTCGCGCGGTGTGGCGCAATCTGGTGACGCTTGAAGCGGCGCTGGATGCGCTCGAGCCGAGGCTTGAGGTCCGTCCTGCGGATCTGGACTACGACGGCGTCACCGAATACGTGCTGCACAACGCCACTGTGCAAGTCGTGATTCGCGACGATGGCCGCGCTGCCGCGCACGAATTGCTGAGCTACCCGCTGGGCCACAATTTTGGGGACACCCTGCGCCGCCATGCCGAGCACTATCATCAGATTTCTGGTCAGATTTCTGGTCAGGTTTCTGATCATGTGGCTGGCGAAGCGCACGAAACCGCCGGGTCGACGGAGGGCGGAATCGCGTCGGCGCACGACCGGGTGGCTTTCAAGTCGCTGGTGGTCGCGGAGGATTTGGCCCTGGATTCCCACGGTCGGGCGATCGCGCTCGACCATCTGCTCTACCCCGATGGCCGACGTGTCGCGC
>CANFVX010000349.1 GCA_947450495.1 Gammaproteobacteria bacterium | reverse complement strand
TTGGCCGCGAACATTGTGGGCGGTTATGACTTTGTCTCCGACCCCACCATGGCCAACGACGGTGGTGGGCGTGACGCAAACGCCCAGGACGCCGGCGACGGCGTGGCGGCCGGCGGTTGTGGCGGCGGCTATCCGGCCCAAACGCAGAACTCCAGCTGGCACGGCACCCATGTGAGCGGCACGATTGCCGCCGTGGGCAACAACGCTGCCGGCGTCGCTGGCGTGGCCTGGGGCGCGAAGGTGGTGCCGGTGCGCGTACTGGGAAAGTGCGGCGGCTATACCTCTGACATTGCAGACGCCATCGTGTGGGCTGCCGGCGGCACCGTCAGCGGCGTGCCGGCCAATCCCAATCCGGCCAAGGTCATCAATCTTTCGTTAGGCGGCAGCGGCGCCTGCGGGCGCACGTTTCAGGACGCCATCAACACCGCACGCGGCCTGGGCGCCGTGGTGGTGGTGGCAGCGGGCAACTCAAACACCAACGTCTCCACCTCGTCTCCCGCCAACTGCAGCGGCGTGATTGCGGTGGCCGCCACCGGCCGCACTGGCGGGCGCGCGTACTACTCCAACTACGGCAGTCTGGTGACCGTGGCCGCCCCGGGCGGCGACATGAGCACCGGCACCAACAACGGCATTCTCTCCACACTGAACACCGGCACCAGCGCGCCGGGCGCGGACACCTACAGCTACTACCAGGGCACGTCGATGGCCACCCCGCACGTGTCCGGCGTGGCCGCGCTGATGTTCGCGAAAAATCCCGCGCTCACCCCGGATGCGCTCACGGCCGCGCTCAAAAGTTCGGCCCGCGCCTTCCCCGCCACCTGCAGTCAATGCGGTGCGGGTTTGGTGGATGCGAACGCGGCGGTGCTGGCGGTGTCTGGCACCACCACCACGCCAACGCCGAGCCCGACGCCCACGCCAGCTCCTACTCCGACCCCCACGCCCGCGCCGGTCACGGGCGTCCTGACCCGCGAGGCCGAGCCCAACAACAGCATCGCGCAGGCCAACGTTGTGAGCGCGGCGACCACCGTGGGCGGGGCTATCAGCGCTGCCAGCGACAGCGACTTCTTCAGCATCACGATACCGGTTGGCAAAAAACTCTCCACCACCCTCACGGGCAACGCGGCGACCGCCAACTACGACCTCCAGATCATGCTGCCCACCGGCCAGATGTTGGTGGCGAGTCAGAACAGCGCGGGGCTCGCGGACCGCATTGACGTGGTGAACATGGGCAACGTCGGCGTCGCAATCGTCGCGCGCGTGGTCTATGCGTCCGGCCCGACCGGCGACACCAACGGCGCGTATAGCCTGAAGGTGGAATTTAACGCGCGCTAATCACGCCGCGCTTTCGAGCCACTGCGAGCGGGGCCTGATGGCCCCGTTTCCTTGTCAGCCCTTGAAGGCCATCCCCCTGCATTTCGCCGGCGCCCTGCCGCTAAGCGCTTGAGTCACGTTAGTTGCGCAAACTTGCGGCGCTGAATTGTGCCACCGAGTTTCCTAGCCGAGATGAGGGAATATCGTTGATGAGTTGTTGCCCACTTTGGCCGGGCGCTGGCGCGTGTTATCGCCCCATGCGCGGCGCCACAATGAGTCTCCTGTTGGCCTTCGCCACCCCATTGGCCCATGCCGCGCTATTCGTAGACGGCAGTCTGGAATCTGCCTACGACAGCAACCCCGCGCTGGCCGAAACCGATGCCGACATCGAGGGCGAAATGTCGGTTGGTGCGCGGGTGTCGGGCGGCTGGTATCAGCAACTCACCGACCGCATTGGCCTTAGCGCCACTGCGGACGTGGCGGGCGAGCACCACGCGCAGTTCACCGGCCTCGACTACGTGGGCATCGGCGGTTCGGTGTCGTTGCGAGGCAAGCTGGGTTTGGGCATTAACGCGCCCTGGTGGCGGGTGGGCGGCAATCTCATGGCCCGCGATTACGACTTCGATCTCCGCGACGGCCTGCACTACGGCGCCAGCGCCAGTGTGGGTAAGCGCATCGGCGAACGCCTGAGCGTGGAGTTGAAATACGCCTACGACGGGCGGCGCTCGGATAAAACGGAAGACGTGCCGATCGTCGTTCAACTATTTGGCATTGGCGGCGGCGCGTTTGATCTCAACGGCAACACCGTCTCGGTGGGCGCCACTTACGACCTCACCGGGAAGCTCGCCGTCAGCGCGCGCTACTCGCACCGCTGGGGGCTGGTGTGCTCCAGCACGCGCATTTATCTGCCCGCCCTGTTGGCGTCGACGGCAGTCAATTACGACCCCGTCTTTGGCGTAGATCGCGTGGCCTACACCGGCCCGGCCGAAACCGACTTCTACAACATCAACTTCAGCTATGCGCTAAGCGAGTACGCCTCACTTAACGCCGGCTACGAATATCGCGACGCGCTGTTTGCAGAGGAATACCGCTACGACGGCCATGTGGCGAGATTCTCGTTGCGGTATAGCTTTTAAGGGACGGCAAAGAGCTGCCTGTCGTGCCCTCTGGGGGCGCCCTTTCTGGCTGGATGCCTTCCTTGGGACTTGGCAGCAGATCTAACGCGGCCAATAGGCCGCTCCCACAGAACGTCAGCCTGTGGGAGCGCCCTTTCGGGCGCGATGACTTCGACTTAGGGATACGCGTGGTCGATATCGAACACGCGCACCGTGGGCAGCGCGGGCAGCATGGCGCGGAAGCTGGCAGAAAAACCGGTTTCGGCGCGGAAGGCGCGATAGGCGTCGTAATGGGCGCGCGACTGCCAGCGTTCGTAGATGAGGATATTGCCGGCGTCGTCCTGATTGGCCAGCAGCTCCAAGCCTTCGCAGCCGTCAAAAGCGCGGGTCACGGGCAGCGCGTCGCGCATGAGGTTCAGCACGGCCTCGCGCGCGTCGCCGGCGGGAATATCGAGAATAACGATGGTGGTCATGTCACTGCTCCTGACTGATTGAATGGTGAAACGAACGAGGGCGAAGCCGGACTCAGGCAATCTTAAGTCTCGGCGCTTGCCCCCGGCCGCCGCGAGTATGCGCGAACGCCGCCCCGCGCGGCAGGCGCACGCCGGGCCGCCTGCTACCATCCGGCATCCCCTTCGGTAACAGGAAACCTCTCATGGCTCTTCGTTCTTATCGCGGCCAGCGGCCGCAGCTTGGCGCGCGGGTATATATCGACGACGCCGCGATTGTGATTGGCGATGTGGTGATGGGCGACGACAGTTCCGCCTGGCCCTGCGCGGTGATTCGGGGCGACGTGTCGCCGATTCGCATCGGCGCGCGCAGCAGCGTGCAAGACGGCGTGGTGCTGCATGTGACGCACGACGGCCCCTACACGCCGGGCGGGCGCGGGCTCGAGATTGGCGAGGACGTCACCATCGGTCATGGCGCCATCCTGCATGCCTGCACGGTGGGCAACGCCTGCCTGATTGGCATGGGCGCCACGGTGCTGGACGGCGTGGTGATTGAAGACGAAGTGATGGTCGCCGCCGGCGCGCTGGTGCCGCCCGGCAAGCGCCTGCGCTCCCGCACGCTGTGGGCGGGCAACCCGGCGCGCGAAGTGCGCGAGCTGTCTGCTGCGCAGGTAGAACAGCTGCACTACAGCGCACGCAACTATGTGAAGGTGAAGAACAGCTATCTGGAAGACGAGGCCGGCTGAGGCTGGTCAAGGAAACCGGAGACGGGCCCCGGTTTCCCGCGAAC
>CANFVX010000348.1 GCA_947450495.1 Gammaproteobacteria bacterium | reverse complement strand
GTACTTCGGATTCCATGCCTTCCACATCCACCTTGAGCAGCCGGCAACGGCGCAGTTGCAGGCTGTCGACCGTTTGCACGGCCACACTCTCGCCGCTGTCGTGGCCGTCGATACTGAAGCCGCCGAAGTTGTGGCCTTTCTCGGGATTTAACACCGGCACCTTGATGCTGCCCGGTGCTGCGCCCAGTCCGGCGTGGAGGGTGTGCACGTTGAGCAGCGCGTTCAGCGCGACATTGGCCACCATGCTCTGAAACACCAGCCGCTGCGGTTCAAAGGCGAACACGCGGCCGCTCTCGCCCACCAGCTTGGCCATCACCACCGTGTGGGTGCCGAAGTTGGCGCCCGCCTCCACCGCCACATCGCCCGCGCGCAGAATCTGCCGGAACAGCGCCACTTCGCCTTCGGAGAACTCGCCGTATTGGTGCAGGCTGCGGCCAATGAATTTGTCGGCCGTGTGATAGAGCATCCAACCGTGCCGACACTGCGAAAGCGTGTTGAAGCCCGTGGTGATATGCAGCGGGGGCGAGGTGTCTTCCGGCGTTGTCATGCGCGCTAGGTTTTGAGGTTGGGATAGTAGGCGTCGTAGAACCAGCGGCAGGAATTTTCGATCTGCGTCTGAATGCGCGGCGGGATCTCGTGCCGCCCGGCCTGCTTGAAACTGGTGCCCTGACGGTGCCGGTATTTCATGTGGTAATGGCTGTCGCTCTCGGCCGCCAGCACCGGCAAGTGGCTGAAATCCAGCGTCACCGGCGGCAGGCCCAGCCAGCCAAAGATGCTCGCCATGCAGGCCGCGGGCTGCGCCATCATGTCTTCAAATCGCACGAAATAAAGTCGTTCACGCACTGCGCGCGGCAAGTCCGGCACGGCGTGGAGGGAAATCAGCGGCGCGCCAATGGCCTTGTCTTTCGCAAAGAGTACGTCGGCGCGGCCAAAGCGATCGTAGTCCGCGAGGTGGTCGATAAAATCCAGCAGGATGGTGTTCTGATGCTGGGCTTCGATCGAGCCGTAGATTTGGCCGAGTTCGCGGACGCACACCAGCAAGCGGGCTTCGGGCGCGAGGTGTAACAGGAGCTCGATGCAGTGCAGCCAGGCGCGATTCTTGTCGACCACCATTCGCTTGCCCGAGCCCTGGGTCCAACCGCGCAGGAAACCGGTCATGGCGGACTGGAACTTGCCGTAGCTGGTCTCAAAGTTGCCGTCGAGCTGGGATAGCATGAACTGGTCGTCGCTCACAATCCGGCGCATCGCCAGCAGCGCGTTGCACAGCGGCGAGCTCAGACCTTCACAGTCGATTTCCGGATGCATCGACAGCAGCTGGCACAGCAGCGTGGAGCCCGCGCGGGGCAATCCGGTCACCCCAATAAACTGTGCACTCATTCAATTCCCCGTGGGTTGATGCGTTAGAAACTTTTGCTCACCTGAACCCAGGCCCGCACGTCGTCCGCGCTGCTGAGCTGTGCGGGTCGCTCGCCAAACGGCGCCGCCACGCTCGCCTCCGCGCTCCACTGCGCGGGGCCGGACCAACGCAAGCCCGCACCGCCGCCGCTGAGGGTCGCGGTATTGGGCCCTGAGGTCCACCGATCTTCATTCACGATGAGCGTAGCGCTGTCGATGAAACCAAAGCCCTGCCAGCTGCCCGGCAGCGGCAAGGCCAAAAAACGCCGCCATTCCAGGGTCACTTGCAGCCCGTCGTCGCCCGACAAGGTGCCCGAATTGTAGGCACGAACGCTATAGGGACCACCCACCACCTGCTTGCGCGAGGAATCCAGATTGCCCGTCGCCGCCTGCCCGGACAGCAGCAGATAGAGGGTGTCTTGCTCGGTCAGCGCCTGCAGGTAACTGGCACTTGCGGTGAAACGGGTGAAGGTGCCCGCCGTACGGGCAGTCTGTGCATCCAGCGCCGCGGCCGCGCGGCTATCAAACGTCAGCTCGCCCGCGTTGACGCCAAGGCGCCAGCTCAGTCCGCCGCGCACCCAGCGCGTAAAGCGTAGATCACCAAAAATGCTGGCCGTGGCGTCGGCAAGATGGCGCGCGGTGCGGGTTTGGTTGGCCGCGATCTCGTCATCGATCGAGGCATACTCCGCTTCCAGCTGCGCGTAAATATTGTGCGACTGGCTGCGCACGAAAGGTCGCTTCAGCCACACCTTGCCGGTTTGCACATCACCTCTGGCACCGAGGTTCGCGAGTTTGTCGCCTAGCTCGTAATCGAGCGCCTCGAAGCTGGCCCCGGCGCGCAAGCCGTGGCCGTCCAGCAGCGCCTCGTATTCCACCGTGCCGTAGCGGGTGAGATCTTCGGGCCCGCCCAGCAAGGTCACGCTCAGCACGTCACCTTGATGGAACGGCGCGAGCACGCTGGCAGTGCCGAGAAACCGCTCGCGCCCGGCGTAGACGTTGCCCGCGTTATCAAACGACAGATTGCCGGCGACCCGCGCCGAGCGCGTGCTGTCTATCAGCAAATCTGTAGTGCCCGGCTCCGTGCCAGCCTTAAGACGCGGTTGGGCGGTCACGCCCGGAATGTCCTGCAACAGCAACAGCGCCTGATCGAGCGCCGCATCGGTCACCAGATCGCCCCTCCGCAGAGGTGCCAGCGTCGCCGCCAGCAGGCGATCGCTGACCCGGCTCTGGTTGTTCAACGCGATTTGGCCGTAACGGGCTTCGATCACCTGCAGCGTGACCAGACCGCCTTCAATGGTTTGCGCCGGCACGATGGCGCGCGCCAGCGGATGACCGTGCCGGCGATAGAAATCCGTAATGCGATCGGCCAGCGTGCCCAAGGTGGGCAGCGTGATCTCCGTGCCTTCGGCGTCTTTCACCAGATCGTGCAACACGCCGGTGTCGAACGCGGTGTTGCCGGCGATGGTGATGGTGTTTACCCGAAAGCGCTCGCTCTCGGGCAAACCCGTAGGCGGCGGTGCCGGCCGTGCGAGGCCGGGGTCGTTGCCCGGTAAGGCCGGCGCTTGCGGGCGAACTTCCTGCAAGAGCGTGCCGGCACCGGGCAGGGTTGGGGCGGCAGCGGCGGTGCCTGCTACGCATAGCAGCGCGAAGAGGCAACGGGTGACGCACGATGCGATTGTTGTTTTCATAAGCATCGTCGCGCGCCTGTTTGGCCCTATTGAGGAATTCACCGGAATCGGTGCTGAAGTGTAGTTGACCGGCATTGCTTCAGACATCCCGCCTGCTTCGTACACTCGACGGTCTGTGGTGTGCCACCAAGGCAGGTCGCGTGCACGTAACGCAGGGGCCGCTCATCCATAGCGCGTCCACATTCTCAAGACTCGCACCGTTCGCTCCTTGGTGAAGACTTCATAGACGATGCGATGCTGGGGGATGGGCTCGCGGGGCGAACCCGTCGAACGGGGGCTCTCAGCGCAACGTGGGAACGCCATCAAAAAAAAACCGGCTGTTAGCCGGTTTGTTTTGGGCGCTCGGTAAAGCTTTTGGATGTTGAGTCCCCACGGGGATGGGCTCGCAAACGCTGGGGCGTTTGCTCGGTCCTGCGGACCGCGCTGCGCGCGCCCGGGTTCGCGGGGCGAACCCGTCGAACCGGGGGGCTCTCAGCGCAACGTGGGGACGCCATCCAAAAACAAACCGGCTGTTAGCCGGTCGGTTTGTTTTGGGCGCCGGATCAAGCGCGGAGAGTTTGAGTCCCCACGGGGATGGGCTCGCAAACACTTC
>CANFVX010000347.1 GCA_947450495.1 Gammaproteobacteria bacterium | reverse complement strand
CGCTGATCGTGGTGTTATCAAGACCTGACGTGTTGTCGAAAGTTTTGGTGAGGTCGCTCATGGCACCGAAGGTCACCTTCGCCATCTGGGTGCCGCTGCTGTTGAAGAGGGTCACGCCGTCGCCGCTCGTGGAAAGACCAACGCCAGACCCGGAGTAGCTGCCGAATTGCAGGTCGCTCGGTGCGGTGCCCGCAAACCAGTTGTTCACGAAGGCGGTGCGAATGCTCAGCAGATTGGTGGTTTCGAAGAAGAGCGCCGTTTTGCCGGGGGCGATGCTGGTGACGCCGCTAAGCGCAAACGCAGTGGCGAATGCACTCGAACTGTCATCCATTTTCCAACCGGTCAGGTCGGCTGCAACGCTGCCGAAGTTGGTGACTTCGAACCAGTCGGCGCCGTAGGCCGAACTGCCCTGAGGATCGACTTCGGTGATTTTGATATTGGAGAGAGCGGGGGTCGCTTGTGCGCTACCTGAAAGGCTAGCCACTAGCACGGCACTGATAATAGCCGCATGTTTAATTGAGAGCGTCATGGGTGATGTTCCTGGATTGTCTGAAATGAAAGAGAACGACGTTTGTAGTCTTTCAAGCCGGCATGACATCCCCATGATCGCTATACCCGTTCTGTCTCCGCCGTGGCGAACAGCAGGCTGTGGGCGCTTAAACCCGATTAAATCATCGAATACCCGCCATCAACCGCCCAACTCTGGCCGTTCACATAGCTTGATTCATCCGAGGCCAGAAACACCGCGAGATTCGCCACTTCTTCGGGGCGGATGAAGCGCTTGATCGGCACCATCGATAGGAAATTTTTGGTGGCCTGTTCCACATCAATCCCCAGATTTTTCGCGTGCTCGCTGATGAAGCCGGTGGCCATGTCGGTATCGACCACCCACGGGCAGATGGCGTTCACCAACACGTTATGGGCCGACATCTCGAGCGCGAGGCAGCGGGTTAAACCGACCACGGCGTGCTTGGAGGCGTTGTAGGCGCTTTGATTGCGCGTGCCGCCTTTGCCGGCGGTGGAGGCCAGATTGATCACGCGGCCGTGTTTGCGCGCAATCATCGCCGGCAGCACGAACTGCGTGACGTGCAGCACGCCGTAGACGTTGGTTTCCAGCACGTCACGGAAATCCTCAAAGGTGTATTCCAGAAACGGCCGCGCCTTGTGGACGCCGGCGTTGTTCACCAGCACGTCGATGTTTCCTTCGGCTTCCACGTTCTGGACCATGCGCTGCATGGCGTCGCGATCGGTCACATCACAGGCATGCGCCGTGACGCGCACGCCGTGGGCGGCGGCCAGTGCGTCGGCGGTTTCTTGCAGTTTGACGGGGTCGCGCGCGTTGAGCGCGAGGTTGGCGCCTTCACGCGCAAAGGCCTCGGCAATAGCGAGGCCGATGCCGCGGGAGGCGCCGGTAATCAGGGCGGTTTTACCAAGCAGGCGTGCGCTCATGGGGAACTCCAATTCGGGTGGGTGGAAGGTGGGGCAGGGTACGCAGGCGCAAGCGCAGACCGCAAGCAAATCGCTCGCGGCGGGTGGCACCACTGTTTATCATCCGGCGGCATATCTGAATTGAGCCGCCGATGACCGTTCTTATTCCCGCCTTGAGTCTTGCCGGCTTTGTGGTGATTGCGATCATGCGCGTGAGCGACCCGCTGGTGCCGGTGCTCGCGCAGGAGTTCCACGTGACCGCCGGTCAGGCGGGCGTGGTGGTGACGAGTTTTGCGATCGGCTATGGCCTTTTTCTGCTGCTGTACGGGCCGCTGGGCGATCGCTACGGCAAGCTGCGGATCATCGCGCTCACCCTGATGGCGGCTGCCTTTTGCGTGACGGCCTGCGCCTTCGCCACGTCCTTGCCCATGTTGGCGCTATGGCGCTTTCTCACCGGCGTTACCACCGCCGCCACCGTGCCGCTGTCGCTGGCCTACATTGGTGATCATGTGCCGCTGGAAAGTCGGCAGGCGACGATTGCCCGCTATATGAGCGGCGTCATTTTCGGCCAGATGTTTGGCGCGGGCCTCGGCGGGATCCTCTCCGACCTCATCGGCTGGCGCGCGATTTTTGTGGTGTTCGGGATCGCGGTGAGCGGGATCGCGCTCATGCTGTGGCGGCTGGCGCGGCAGGAGGCGACCGCGCCGTTGGGGCCAGCGATTTCCCTCGTGCAAACGCTGCAGCGCTATTGGGCTTTGACTCGCGACCCGATGGCCGCCGACCTGATGACGGCGGCGTTTATCGAGGGCCTGTGCATCTTTGGCAGCGTGGCCTACATCGGCGCCTTGCTCCATGCGAAGCATCATCTCAGCTTCACCCTCATCGGCCTGATTCTCATCGCTTACGGGCTGGGTGGGCTCTGCTATAGCTTCACCGCGGGACGCATGCTGAAACTACTGGGTCGACAGGGCATGGTGATGTTTGGCGGGGCGGTTGTTGCCTGGAGTTTGATCAATCTCACCTGGTTGCCGGTGTGGTGGGGCGCGCCGCCGCTCATCGCGCTGCTGGGGCTTGGGTTCTACATGATGCATAGCACGTTGCAGACGCTCGCCACCGAACTATTACCGGGCGCGCGCGGCACTTCGTTCGCCATTTTTGCGTTCGCGTTGTTCGCCGGACAAAGCATTGGCGTGACGGTGCTGGGGCGGCTAATCGATACCTACGGTTATCCGCTGGCGATTGGTGGCGCCGGTGTGATGGTCGGGCTGTTGGGCCTCTGGCTGCGCAACAGTCCTGCCATCACGCGCTTCGGTCGCGGATGAATCTCTTTCGTCTGCTCGATTTGCTGGGGGTGGCGGTGTTTGCCGTCAGCGGTGCGCTAGCGGCCGGGCGCAAGCATCTCGACTTGATGGGCGTGCTGGTGTTGGCGGTGGTGACCGCGGTGGGCGGCGGCACGCTGCGCGATCTGCTGCTGAATCGGCATCCGGTGTTCTGGATGGCCGATCCGGCCTATCTCGTAGTGAGTGTGTTCGCGGCCGCCTTGACGGTCCTCTATACCCAGTACCGCGCCGCGCCCCAGCGCACGCTGCTGGTGGCCGATGCGCTCGGGCTCGCGCTGTTTGCCGTGTCTGGCGCGCAGATTGCCGAGGCCGAACAGTTACACGCCATTATCGTCGTTGTGATGGGGACCATGACCGGCGTCGCGGGCGGCATGTTGCGCGACGTGCTGGTGAACGACATCCCGATGATCATTCGTGAGGGCGAGGTGTATGCCACCGCGGCGGTAGTTGGGGTCGTGCTTTACCTGAGCCTGCAAGCCTTGGGGGTAACGCGGGAGACCGCGGCGCTGTGCGGTATGGCGATCATCGCGCTGATTCGCCTGGGCGCGATTGCGTGGGATATCTCGTTGCCGCTGTATCGATTACCACCGGAGTAGGGCGCCGGTAACCGTAGGTATTTGCAGCGGTGCCTTCGGCGCGCCCTTCGACAGGCGGAGGCGCGAACGGTAGCGAGGGCTGCGAGGCAGCAAATTCAAATTTCTGAACCCAAATTCCAAAGCCCGTTCGCGAATTTGGGGTCAGAGTAAAAATTGCTCCAGCTTACGTCGACCCCAAAGGCTTCTTTGAGTTTTTACTCTGACCCTGAGGGATCCCCACAAATTTAAGTGGTCGCTACGCATTCGCTCAAGACGAGTGCGGTGATTTTCTCGGTGGCTTGGCGCCATGCAAGCATGCTGACGCGCATCCGTTGAGCGAT
>CANFVX010000346.1 GCA_947450495.1 Gammaproteobacteria bacterium | reverse complement strand
AGCGCCAGGGTTCGGTCAGGCGGTGATTGGGCGCCCAGCAGGCGACCTCCAAGGCCGACATCACGAGTGCCTGCGGCGGCAGGCCCGGTAGAAAATCATGCACCGTGCGCCGCTGACGAAGGGTGTCGAGCAGGCTGACCGAAGCCTCGGGAATCGCGTTCATAGGGGCTCTCTTTCAAACGAATCGTTGCGTCCTCGGGAAGCTGTGAGGACAATCGCCGGCTACATGAATTCTCGCATACTGACCTTGCTCCTGTTGGGGTTCGCCAGCGCCGTGATGGCGACGCCGAACGACGATCAACGCGCCCGCTTCAAAGCGGCCTACGCCGAAGCGCAGGCCGGCGGGCCGCAGCTCGCAACGCTGGCCCGCGGCCTTGAACCCTATCTGCTCTATCCCTATTTGCGCTTTGAAACCCTGAGGCGCCAACTTCCCGATTTACCGGTAGCGGACGTCGAAACTTTCATCGACGCCAATCGCGGCACCTTTCTGGCGGGCCGCATGCGCGAAGAGTGGTTGCGCGAACTGGGCAAACAGCACCACTGGGCGCTGTATGAGCGCTTCTACCAACTCACAACCAAAACTGACTTCGCCTGCATCGCGCTTCGCGCCCAGTTTGAACTCGGTAAGCTGAAAGGCCTTAATGAAGCCGCCCGCGCGCTCTGGGCATCGGCGAAATCCAGCAGCGACGCCTGCTCACCGGCTTTCGAAGCGCTCTATGCGCAACGTTTGCTGACCGACGAGATGGTGCGGGATCGGATCTGGCTCGCGCTCAGGGCTAATCGCCCGGATTTCGCCGGCTATCTCCTACGCACCTACACGCCGGATCGGAAAACGCCGGGCACGCTGGTGGATGCCATCAGACGGAATCCGGCCGCGGCCGCGCAGATGCCGGCGCTGCGCACCGACACCCCACGAAACCGCGCGCTGCTGGGTGTCGCCCTGACCAAACTGGCGGGCCACGACGCCGTCGCCGCGCGGCAACTGTGGCTAAGCGTTGAACATCGCTACCAGTTTCCCCGCGACCATCGTGCGACGCTGCTCCGTTCGCTTGCGCTGGCCGCGGTGACGCAGGACACCCCAAACCAGCTCGGTCTGCTCGATCAGGTGCCGGAAACCGGCCCCGACGAACTGCTGGAGCGCGTGCGTCTGAAAGCCGCGCTGAATTCCCGCGACTGGAAGCGCATCCTGCGCTTGAGCAACGACCACAAGCCGCATCCCGGCAATCGACTGCGTCTGGCTTACTGGCACGCGCGCGCGCTGGAACAACGCGGGGATGCCGAAGAAGCGCGTGATGCCTACGCCGAAGTGGCCAAGGAGCGCGATTACTACGGTTTTCTGGCCAGCGACCGCATCAATGCGCAATACGCGCTGGACATCGCCCCCGTCCGCCCCGAGCCGCGCGAACTCAACGGCATCAAGGCGCTACCCGGCATTCAGCGGGCGCAGGAATTCGAGCAGCTTGGAATGTCGGCAGAATCCCGCCGTGAATGGCTGTGGACCCTGGAACAGCTCTCACGGCGTGAAGTCGAACTCGCCGCCCGCCTCGCCTACGAGTTGGGCTGGTACGACCGCGCGATTTTCGCGCTGGGCAAGATTGAGTCCTACGACGACGCAGAGGCGCGCTTCCCCATCGTCTTCAAAGAGAAAGTGCTGGCGTCAGCTGATGAAATGGAAATTTCGCCGGCCAAGATTTACGCCATCATTCGCGGTGAGAGCGCCTTTGTGATTGAAGCGCGTTCGGGGGCCGGCGCACTGGGCTTGATGCAGATGATGCCCGCGACCGGCATGGAGACCGCGCGGCGGATGGGCATGAACCTGCGAAGTCCGACGGAATTACTCGACCCGGACAAAAACATCCAACTCGGTAGCGCTTACCTGCGTCAGGTCATCAAGCAGTTCAACGGCAATTTCGCGTTGGCCGCTGCGGCCTACAATGCGGGGCCCTCGCGGGTGAAATCCTGGTACCCGCGAAACCAGTGTGTGCCGGCGGATTTGTGGGTGGAGACCATCCCATTCGCCGAAACCGAAGGCTATGTGCGGCGCGCGCTGTTCTACGCCGCGCTCTACGAATATCGACTGGGGCTGCCATCAACCCGGCTCGCCACCCAATTGGGATGGCTCTCACCGGACGGCGCCCGTCCCGACAAATGCTGACCGCCACCGGCGCCTGCTTTCAAGCGCCACTCATCAGGAGCCAAGATTGATGTCAAAGGGACCCGTAGTGATTCTCGGCGGCAGCGGCTTTGTGGGCCGCAGCCTGTGTGAACATCTGGCACGCGCCGGCTTGGCCGCCAAAGTGCTGACCCGCGCCAGACTACATGCCCGCGAGCTCTGGATGCTGCCCAATACCGAAGTCGTGAACTGCAATGTCTACGATGAAGCGGCGCTCACGCAGTGTCTGCAAGGCGCCGCAGCGGTCATCAATCTGGTCGGGATTCTCAACGAACAGGGCGATTCCGGCGCGGGCTTTCGCCACGCCCACGTCGACCTGACCCGCACCGTACTTGCCGCCTGCCGCCAAGCGAACGTCCGGCGTTACCTGCACATGAGCGCCTTGAACGCCGCACCCGAAGCGCCCAGCCACTATCTGCAAACCAAGGGCGAGGCCGAAGCGCTGGTGGCCGCCAGCAATGACCTGGCATGGACGATTATTCGACCGTCGGTGATTTTTGGGCCTGGCGACGGGCTTTTTGTGCGCTTTCACGAGTTGTTGAGGCTGGCCCCGGTGCTCCCGCTGGCCTGCGCTGCGGCGCGCTTCCAACCGGTATCTGTGCTGGATGTGGCGGAGGCATTCGTCACCGCGCTGAACGATAAAACCACCGTTGGCCAACGTTACGACCTCGGGGGTCCGCGCGTGATGACGCTCGCAGAAATCGTGCGTTATGGACTCGCCACCAGCGGCCGCTGCCGCCTCATTCTGCCGCTGGGCGCGGGGCTCTCACGCGTGCTGGCCGAAGTGATGGAACACCTGCCGGGCAAGCCTTTTTCGCGCGACAACCTGCGCTCGGCGAACCTCGACAGCGTCTTGCCGGCTGGCCACGACGGCTTGGCTGCGCTCGGGATTGCGAAGACCCCGGTGGAGGCCATCGTGCCCGGCTACCTCGGCAACACCGGCTCGCTGGCGCGCTACGACCAATTGCGTCGGCACGCCGGGCGTTAAACCTCGGCTCTACGCAGCGCATGAAAATCTACAAGGTGGGCGGCGCGGTGCGCGACCGCCTGCTGGGCATCGCGAGCAAGGACTGCGACTGGGTGGTGGTTGGCGGCTCCGCCGACGCCTTGCGCGAGGCAGGCTATCGTCAGGTCGGGCAAGACTTCCCCGTGTTCCTGCATCCGCAAACCAACGAGGAGTACGCGCTGGCGCGCACCGAGCGCAAACGCGGCACCGGCTATCGTGGGTTTGAGGTGGACGCCTCCAGCGCGGTCACGCTGGAAGAAGACCTGGCGCGCCGCGATCTCACCATTAACGCCATGGCCGAGGATGACGCGGGGCTGGTGATCGATCCTTATGGCGGGCAAAGCGATCTGGCCGCAGGCATTCTTAGGCACGTCACGGCCGCTTTTGTGGAAGACCCATTGCGCGTGCTGAGAGTGGCGCGTTTCGCCGCGCGCTTCGGTTTTCCGGTCGCCCCGGAAACGCTAGAGCTCATGCGAGCACTGGCCGCCAGCGGTGAACTCGACACCCTCACGCCAGAACGACTGT
>CANFVX010000345.1 GCA_947450495.1 Gammaproteobacteria bacterium | reverse complement strand
TTCGTTGCCGGGCTGGTCGTCGTGGACCTGCGGCGCGCCGGGTTCCAGCGCGGCCTCAGCGTCGAGAATCACCGGCAGTTCTTCGTAATCCACGATCACGAGTTCGGCGGCGTCTTCGGCGGTGTATTTGTCGCGAGCAATGACTACCGCAATCGGGTCGCCGTGATATTTCACCTTGTCGGTGGCGAGCGCGAAGTATTCGGGATAGACCGCGGGCAGGTTCGGCAACAGCACCGGCTGGCGCATGGATTTGACGTCGGTTTTGAAATCGTCGCCCGTCAGCACCGCCACCACGCCGGGGGTTTCCAGCGCGGCCGAGGTATCAATGCCGAGAATCTTGGCGTGGGCGTATTCGCTGCGCACGAACACCGCGTGGAGCATGCCCGGCAGCACGATGTCCGCCAGATATTTGCCCTGCCCGGTCACGAGCCGCAGGTCTTCCTTGCGCTCGAGGCGAGCGCCCATCCATTGCGTGTTTTCTTTGAGCTGGTTTTCCATGTGAGAACTCCTCAAGCCGCGCTGGCGGCGAGCATCTTGGCCGCCGTGCGCACGGCCCTGACGATGTGAACGTATCCCGTGCAGCGGCAGAGATTGCCGATGAGGCCCATCCGGATTTCGTCATCCGTGGGGTTGGGATTGTGTTTGAGGAAGTCCGTCATGTTCATCAGGATGCCCGGGGTGCAGAAGCCGCATTGCAGGCCGTGCTCTTCGCGAAAGGCTTTTTGCAGCGCCGTGAGTTCATCGCCCTTGGCCAGACCCTCAACCGTGGTGATTTCATGGCCGTCGGCCTGCACGGCCAACATCAGGCAGCTTTTCACCGCGTCGCCGTCGAGATGCACGGTGCACGCGCCGCACACGCCTTCATGCGTGCAGGCCACGTGGGTGCCGGTGAGGGCCAGACGCTCGCGCAGGAAATCCACCAGCAACAAGCGCTCGGGCACCGATTCCTTGAACGCTTCGCCATTGACCTTAATCGTGACTGTTTGCATGAGGCTTACTCCTGGCGGCCCGCAGCGCGGGCGAAGGCGCTGGTGGCCACTTCCTGACCCAGCGTGCGGATAAGATTTTGGCGATAGGCCACGTCGGCCCATTTGTCGCCCTGCGCGTCAGCCGCGTTCGCGGCGGCATCAAAAGCCTGCGCGATGGCGGCGGCGTCGCCGGCGGTTCCCACCAAAGCCTGTTCGGCGGCGGTGGCGCGATGTGCACCGGCCGAGAGGCCCGCTAGCGTGACGCGGGCGGTGGCGCAGCGATCGTTGCTATCCAGCGTGACGGCAACACACACGCCCACCACGGGCAGCGCGTCTTTCACCAAACCCCATTTCTTGTAAGCACTGCCGCCGCGACCGGCCGGTTGCGGAATCCGGATGGCGAGCAGCATTTCGTCGTCGGCGCGGGCGGTTTCCAGCGGGGCAATGAGGAAGTCTTCCGCCGCCACGCTGCGCTGGCTGCCGTCTGCCGCCTGCAGTTTCATCTCACCGCCGAGGCCCATGACCACCGCCGGCAGGCAGGAGGCCACGTAGTTCCAGCAGCAGCTGCCGCCTATCGTGCCGCGATTACGCACCTGACGGTCGCCCACGTGTTGGGCCGCATCGCGCAGGGCGGCGAAATAACCGGTGAGACGCTCGTCGTTGGCAATCGACACGTAGCGGGTCATGGCGCCGATGTGAAACGCGCCCTCGTCCGGACAAATGCCTTTGAGTTCGCTAATCGCCTGCAGGTCGATCAGGCAGCGCGGGCGCGCCATGCGCGACTTCATGGCCTGCATCAGACTCTGACCGCCCGCGATAAACATCGCCTCGCCGGCGTCGTAACCGGCGCAGGCCGCGAGAGCCTCGGCGACCGACTGCGGCCGAACGTATTGCTCGATATTGGCTGGAAACATTCCCCTCCCCCTTTGGGCGGCAGCCAAGCGCAAGCGCTGCGCCTCGACCATCGCCCGAAATTTTTGTTAGCGCGACACTATTGGCACCGGGGACGTCGGCATTTTAAAACCGCGCCCGGGTCCTCGTAGATTCAGAACCGCAACCGTATCACTACTCGCGACCGCTTCGGCGATTCCCCCGCACAAGCCGCACCGACAAAGGGTCGGCGGCCTTGGTCCGGCGCAAATTGTTTATCAGACGATAAATAAAATCAAAGGCCGAAAACATTTAGATTCGACAAATTCAAGCAGGATTAGGCTTTTTCCATCCAGGCATTGTCTTTTAATAATCGATCGCTCACCATTTCAGCTGATATCAACAAAATCGAAACTGGTCTCTGCCGACGGCGCACCGAGCGCATCAGGCCGGCGCCAGACCCACCACACAGCAGCAGAGGGAGGACCGCGAGTGATCAGAGCCTTGAAAACGGGACGCCCATCCGGCGTCCGGCAAGAAAACGATGCCCAGGTTCGGGCGACCGTCGAGATCATGCTGGCCGACATCGAGGCCCGGGGACAAAACGCTGTCCGCCAGTACTCGACCCACTTAGACAACTGGTCGCCGGCGTCCTTCCGCTTGAGCGAAGCTGAAATTAACGCGTGCATTAACGCCCTGCCCGCGCAGACGCTCGACGATATCCGCTACGCGCAAACCCAAATCCGGCGCTTTGCGCAAATTCAGCGCCTTTCCATGCGCGACGTGGAAGTCGAAACCATTCCCGGCGTGGTGCTCGGCCACAAGAACATTCCGGTTAACTCGGTGGGCTGCTATGTGCCGGGCGGCAAATACCCGATGGTGGCGTCCGCCCATATGAGCGTGCTAACCGCCAAGGTGGCCGGGGTAAAACGCGTTATCGCCGCCACGCCGCCGTTCCAGGGCAAGCCGGAACCCGCCACCATCGCCGCCATGGCGCTCGCCGGCGCGGATGAAATCTATGTGCTGGGCGGCGTGCAGGCGATCGCCATGATGGCGCTCGGCACCGAAGAGGTGGCGGCGGTCGACATGATCGTAGGTCCCGGCAACGCCTATGTGGCCGAGGCCAAGCGCCAACTGTTCGGCCGCGTCGGCATCGACTTGCTGGCCGGCCCGACCGAAACCCTGGTGATTTGCGACGACACCTGCGACGCCGAACTGGTGGCGGTCGATTTGCTCGGGCAGGCAGAACACGGCCCCACCTCGCCGGCCATTTGCATCACCACTTCGAAGACCATCGCCGAAGCCCTGCCGGCGGCGATTGAAACCGTGCTCGCCCGCCTCGATACCGCGCCCATCGCGCGGCAAGCCTGGCAGGACTACGGCGAAATCATCCTCTGCGACACCGAAGAGGAAATGCTGACCGAGGCCGAGCGCATCTGCTCCGAACACGTGCAGGTGATGACCCGCGACCCCGACTGGTTTCTGGACCGCATGACCAACTACGGCGCCTTGTTCCTCGGCCATCGGACCAACGTGGCCTACGGCGACAAGGTCATCGGCACCAACCACACCCTGCCGACCCGCGGCGCGGGGCGCTACACGGGCGGTTTGTGGGTGGGCAAGTTCATTAAAACGCACACCTATCAGCGCGTGCTGACCGACGCCGCCTCGGTGGAGGTTGGCGAGTACTGCTCGCGACTGTGCGAAATCGAGCACTTCTCCGGCCATCGCGAACAGGCCGACATCCGCGTCCGCCGCCTCAAACAAGCCTAAGCAAGGAGCCCACGCCATGAGCTACAAATTTATTCCCAACGCCCGCTATCGCATGCCCACCCACTTCGGCCCGATGTACGGGCCGCGCAATATTCCAGAGGGCATGAAGCTGGACCACACGCGCTTTCCGGTATCAACCGTGGTCACCTATC
>CANFVX010000344.1 GCA_947450495.1 Gammaproteobacteria bacterium | reverse complement strand
GCCGTGCTGGGCGGTGCCGCTGCCGAACGGCGCCTGGCGTTTGCGCATGGACCCCGCCCACAAGTCGGTCAATGCCACGATGTATCGCCGTGCCGAGGCGGCAGCGTGCTGGCGGGCGACGACCGCGCCGGTGACGCTGGTGGCAGGCTCTGCGTCCGACTACATGGCGCGTTTCCATGGCATGGACCCAATGGCCGACGCGGCCAGCCATTACGCGCAGGCCACTTGCCACATGCTGGATGGCGCCAGCCACATGATGCATTGGGAGCAACCCGAGGTCGTGGCCGCGCTCATTCGGGCTGCAGCGCGCCACGTACGTGACTGAGTCGACACCGCTGGTGGGACCGGTGCTGATTATCGGCTGCGGCTATCTTGGCCGGGTGGTCGCAAGACGCTGTCAGCGGCTTGGCGTGCCGGTCGTGTTAACCACTCGCAGCGAGGAACGGGCCAAGCGGCTCGCCAACGAGTTTGGTCCGGTGGTGCATCGGCTCGATCTGGCGCAGGCGGATGCGGCGGCTCATCTTCAGGCTCTGGGTCTGCATGCCCAACGGGCGCTGGTGTTACTCACGCCGGGCGCCCTGATGGACGAGGCCGGCGGTATGGCGCCACTCCAGCACCTGTGCGCCGGGCTGGCGACACTGCCGCGGTTAACGCGCGCGGTGTTGTCGTCCAGTACCGCCGTTTACGGTGACCGTGCAGGTCAAACCGTTAACGCCGACTCACCCTGTGCGGCGGTGAGCCCTCGCGAGCGGCGTTTGCTCGAGATCGAAACGCATTGGCTCGGCTCCCAAGGGCGTCGGGTCGTGCGGCTGGCGGGCCTGTATGGGCCAGAGCGGGTGATAGGGGAGAGCGGCCTGCGACGGGGGCAGGCGGTGGATGGAGACCCCGATGGCTGGTTGAATCTCATCCATATTCAGGACGCCGCCTCGCTGGTACTGCGTTGCCTCACCGACCACGCCGGGGTGGCGTCGATCGAACTTGGCAGCGATGGCGCGCCGGTCGTGCGCCGCACTTACTACGAGTTTCTCGCGGCCCGACTGGGGTGTCGGCCGCCGGCGTTTTCAGGACAGCCGGCAGTCCGTGGCGGGGCGTCGCGACGCTGCGATCCACGCCTCACCATCGAACGCACCGGTTGGCGACCGATGTATCGCGATTTTCGCCTGGGCCTTGCCGCCGAATTACCGACGCCTATTCCGCGATAAAGCTGCCGAACGCGCGGCTCCCGTCGCCGCAGGCCATCGTCCGCTCGAGCTTCAAACTTTCCGGATTGATTTCGTAGAGCGCGTTATCAAACCAGCTCGCCACGTAGATCCGATCGCGCGTCACCGAGTACTGAATGCCTTCCGGGTAATCGCCCACATTGACTGTCGCCAGCGTTTCTCCTGTGGTGGGAGAGACCACCGACACGGTGCTGCTTTGCTGATTGGTGACGAACAGCTGCCCCCGTTTGACGTCGAGCGCGCTCGCATAGGGCGCTTCGCCCACCTTGATGCGGCGGACTTCTTTCCGCGATTCGAGATCCACCACCGACACATCGTTGCTGGTCACGTTGGCGGTAAACAGGGTTTTGCCATCGGGCGCAATGGTGACCCCGAAGGGATGACCACCCACCGCAATGCGGGCCGCGCGCTGGCCGGTGCGAAGATCGATCAGCGCCAGATTGTCGTCGTCGCGATTGGCCACCGCCAACCACCGCCCGTCGGGCGTCACGGCGAGGCCGCTCGGCGTATTGCCGAGCTTGAAGGAACCGCGTCGGCTGAAATCGCGGGTGCTGAAAATTTCGACGCGCCGGCTGTAGAAGTCGGCGACGTAGACCCGGTCGCGAGTGGGATCGGCAGCGATGCCGAGCGGGCTCTCACCCGTCGCGAAACTGTGGGCCTTGTCGGGACGATCGGCGGCAATCACCGAGACGCTGCCCGCGCTGGGATTGCTGATAAAAATCTGGCGGTGGCGCGCATCCCAAGCGACGCCAGCGGGGTCTTTATCCACCGCGACCGTCGCCAGCGTTTTACCACTCTCAAGGTCGAGCACGGTGACGTTATCCGGCCCTTGATTGGTGACGAAGGCGAGCGGCGCGGCGTTCAAGGCCGCGCTGATCGCCAGCGCGCCTGCCGTCAGCAGAGTGCGGACGACCGGCCGCAATGGCCTCATTTTTCAGCGAGTTTCTTGAGGTTGGCGAGACCGGCTTCCAGCGTGCCGGTGACCGCCTTGATCGCGGCTTCGTCGCTCTGATCGGCCGGCGGATTGGCCTTGCCCCAGGACCGGTAGAAGGCGGATTTCCACACCACCTTGCTGCTGCCGTCGCCGTTATCGGACACGGTGAAGAACGAGGCATAAGTAGTGACGGGGAGAATTTTGACGTCCGTCTGAGTGATTTTGTACTTGTACATCATCTTCTCGGGATCGTGGATAAGGAGCTCCTCCTTAATTACCGGACCGTCTGCTTTGCCTACATGCAGGGTGCGCGTGGCGCCTACATCATTGCCGCCGGTGCCTTCGCATTTGGCCACGCCCGGATGCCATTTTTCGATAGCGCAGAAGTCAGCCACCATTGCCCAGACTTTGGCGGCGGGCGCCTTGATCGTGATTTCCTGTTCCACCTTCTGGCGGGCCGGACCATGGGCGGTGGCGGCCAGTGGCAGCACACAGCACAGCGCGAGCACGAAACGACGCAACATGCAAAACTCCTCAGCTAGGCGGGGATATCCCGCGGTGAATGTAGGGGACGCATGGTAATGCGCGAGATTTTTGTCGAACAGAACTATCTTTTCCCACGCCTGACGGTCGTCTGCCCATGAGCACGATCGTCTGGTTACGTCACGACCTGCGCCTCGCGGATAACGCGGCATTTGATTTCGCCGTACAGCGCGGCGGCCCGGTGTGGCCGGTCTTCATTGCAGAACCCGACGGTCCATGGGCACCCGGCGGCGCGGCGCGGGTGTGGCTGCATGACTCACTCGCAGCGCTGACGCAGGAACTGGCCGCGGTCGGCTCGCGGCTCATCATCCGTCAGGGCGAAGCGCTGGACGTCTTGCGCGAACTGCAAGAAGAAACCGGCGCGACGGCGCTGGCCTTCAACGCGCGGATGGAACCTGTGGGCCGGGCGCGGGATGAACGCGTGAGAACCAGCCTCGCAACGGCGCTCCAGATCAAAGTGGGCAACAGCAGCTTGCTCTGTCGACCGGATCGCATCGCCACCGGCAGCGGTGGGCCTTACCGGGTGTTTACGCCGTTCTGGCGGCAGGTGTACGCGAGCCTGCGGCAACACCCGACGCTACCTTTGGCAGCACCCGCCCAACTTCAGGCGCCCGAGCGTTGGCCTACCTCCCTGACGCTGGAATCTCTGGCCTTGTTGCCCGCGAGAGACTGGCCTGCAAGCTTGCGCCAGCAGTGGCCTTCGGGCGCGGCGGTCGCGCATCGCGTGCTGACAGAATTTCTGGACGAGGCTGTTGACCACTATGCCGTGGCGCGTGATTTCCCGGCGCTGCCGGGCGTTTCACGGCTGTCGCCGTATTTGCACAACGGGCAGATATCGCCGCGACAGGTTTGGCATGCCATCCATGAGCGTGCCGCCGCGCGGGGCGCTCTCGAGCCCTCCGAGCGCGAACTCAGCTGGTTGCGTCAGTTAGTCTGGCGCGAGTTCGCCCATCATTTGCTGTGGCATTTTCCCACCACGCCCGACGCGCCTTTGCGGCCAGAGTTCGAGGGCTTTCCCTGGTGCGATGACGAGCCGGGCTATCGGCGCTGGTGTCGGGGTGAAACAGGCTTTCCGATGGTGGACGCCGGC
>CANFVX010000343.1 GCA_947450495.1 Gammaproteobacteria bacterium | reverse complement strand
CGCATGCGTCGTTTAATACTGCTGAGCCTTAGCCTGCTGATGGCGATGGGCGCCTCTTTGGTGAGGGCGGCGGATGCGGCGCTGTGGATCGATGTCAGGGCGCCAGAGGAATATACCGCCGGCCACCTGCCAGGCGCGATTAACATTCCCTACCAAAACATCGCGCTTGAGATCGGTCGCGTCGAAACGCACAAGGCACGCGCCATCAAACTCTACTGCGGGATTGGCGTGCGCGCGCAGATGGCCAAACTTTCGCTCGAAGCCCAAGGCTATCAACACGTGAGCAACGAAGGCGGATTTGCCGATCTCGCACGCACGCTGGGCAGCGAACACGGCGCGTCGGGATGTCCCGGAAGCTGTTAGGCGCACGAATCCAATCGCATCACCACACAACAACGCAAAGGGGAGACCTCCATGAACAACAACGCTACTGCCGATTACGTCCAGCTCAACGACCTGCCCTGGATGCCGTTCCCGGCCGCCCTCTCGGCCGGCGGCATCCGCTGGAAACTGCTCCACGTCTCGCCGGAAATGGGCGCGTGGACCGCGATTTTTGATTGCCCGAAAGGCTCTTCCTTCAATCGTCACGTGCATCTCGGCCCCGGCGAGTACCTGCTGACCAAGGGCAAGATGGAAGTGCGTGGCGGCGTTGGCGAAGGTGGCGCGACCGCACTGTCGCTCGGGTACGGCTACGAAGCCTGCAACGCCCGCCACGACAAAACCTTTTTCCCGGTCGCCAGCGAGTTCTACATGACCTTCCTTGGGCCACTGGAATTCATCCACGAAGATGGCAGCCCGATGGCCGTCGTGGGCTGGTCGGAAGCGCAGGGCTTGTGGAAAGTGCAGATGGCAGAGCATGCCGGGGCTGCCAAGAAGGCCGCCAAAGCCGTCGCGAAAAAAGCACCCGTCAAACCGGCGGCCAAGAAAAAGGCCAAAGGCTAAGTCAGGTCGCCTGACCGACCGCGTTGCGCGATCTCCGGCTCGCGCAGCGCGGCCACAAAGGCGAGTGAACGCTGACAAAAACTGCTGCTTTCCCCATCCACGCCCAGCGAGGGCGCCACTGCCAGAAACTTCTCCAAGGCCGCATGCAGTAGATCGGTCAAGGCGTAGGCGGACAAACGCATGGAATTCAGGTAGCGGAAAGCAAGGTCCTCAGCCTCAGCCAATGGATCTGCGTGCGGGCGATAAGCCGCTTCACATAGCTCATTCGCCAATTGCGCAATCAGGCGCAATTGGAGCGCGTCGTCCAGCGGCGGCTCACGGGGCTCGCTCAACACCGGCGCCATGCTCTCCACAATCGCCGCCGGGAACTTCCACAATCTCGCCACCGCCGCGCCCATCGTTGCACACGTGGTGCCCAGCACCTGGCGCTCAGCCTGCAAGGGCAGCACGTCGTTGTTCACCAGCCCGGCAATCTCGCTCCACTCCTCGGGCAGGTAGTACATCACCAGATTTCGGCCCAGTCGGTTGAAGAGTCCGCAGACAAAGGCTTCTTCGGCCAATTCCCGCCGAGACAACAAGCCGAGGTTTCGCGCCATCAAGCCGGCGACGAAACAACTGACCAGCGCATCCTGCAACTCTGCCTGCCCGTTTTGCAGACGCTCAAACACCAGCAAGCCGTTGCACAGCAAACGAATCAGGCGTGTCCCGACCATCCCAATGGCTTGCGCTACCGTGGTCACGCCCGCCCCGCCCCGATCAAAAAACGCCGAGTTGGCAATCTTCATCAGGCGGTTGGTGAGACTGAAGTCGCGTTGAATCACTTCAGCCAGCTCATTGAGATTGGTGAGACTGCCCTCGCCGGTCATTCGATTGATTTCGAGAATATTGCTGGAAAAAGCCGGAAACTCCGGCCGCCGCTGCAAGCGCCGCAAGAGAAACTGCACGGCGATGTCCTGTCTGGCGGATTCCGTCTGACTGGCAAGCGTTGCCGCCAGCATCTGGGCGAACTCGCGTGCGGTCTGGAAGCGCGCCACGGGTTCTCTGGCCAGCGCGTCACGCAGCAACTGAATCAGGCCCGGAGAAATACCGCCTGTACGCAGGCGCTCCCAATCAAATTTGCCTTGCAGGATGACGCTCCGCACCCGCGTTAACCCGTCGCCTTGTGCCGCCGCCTCGCCGGTCAGCAACTCAAACAGAATGAGCCCCAGCGCGAAGACATCGGTTCGTTGGTCAAGCTTGCCGGCGGAAAAATGCTCGGGGCTCATATAGCGCGGCGTGCCGTGCATGCGCTCTTCGCCGGCGTCGCTGCCGGTGCGCGACACAAAGCGCGCCAGACCGAAGTCCATGATGCGCACCCGCCCATGGCGGTCGAACATGAGATTGTTGGGGGAAAGATCGAGATGAACCACGTCGTGTTCATGCGCGACCGCCATGCCATCCAGAATCTGGGCGAACAAGCTCACGGCTTCCGCCTCCGGCATGCGCTCCCGTTGCAGAATCTCCTGCTTGAGCGGAATGCCTTGGACGTACTCGAAAACTAGAAACGGAATTTTCCCGTGCATGCCCACTTCGTACAGCGGGATGATGTTGGGATGGGCGAGACGCGCGACCGCACGGGCTTCGGTCATGAACTGCGCACGACTTGACTCGTCGCTCTGGCGTGCGCCGAGCAGCCATTTGATGGCGACCTCGCGTTCCAACTGCGGATCCCAGGCGAGAAAAACCCGGCCATGGAAGCCGCGCCCCAGCTCTTTTCTGAGTTCAAATCGCCCGAGTTGGGTTTTCTTCGCCTCGCTCATGGCATTGATGTCGGCAGGATCAGCGCGGGCTTCATCTGCGGCATGAGCAGGGAGAGTGCCCGCTTCAATCCAGCACTCGCATCAAGCCTTCCTGTGCCACGCTCACCACTAGTTCGCCCTCCCGGGTGTAGAAACTGCCGCGGGCCAAGCCTCGTGCGCCGGCAGACGCCACCCCTTCGCAGTGATAAAGCAGCCAGTCGTCCACCCTGAAAGGCCGGTGGAACCACATCGCATGGTCCAGACTCGCCACCACCAGATTGGTATTGCCCAACGTGAAGCCATGGTGAGCTAGCAAGGTCCAAATCAAACCGTAGTCGGACAGATAGGCGAGCACCGCGCGGTGCATATCCGGTTCGTCCGGCAGACGCTCCAGCGTGCGCACCCAGGTGCGCCGAAACGGGTTGCCAAAGGCATCCTTCGCGCCTTCCGGACCATCGATCGGCCGGGACTCGAAGGGCGCGACGATCGTCATCATGCGTTGGATTCTGGGCGACTGCTGGTCGAAGGCAGACCAGTCCCAGACCTGCGGAGCCACCGCTTCCGGGGGCGGCGTTTCCGGCATTTTGCCCTGATAGGCGATGCCCGCTTCCTCCCGATGAAACGACGCTTCCATCGTGAAGATCGGTTGACCGTGCTGAATCGCGGTCACTCGCCTGGCCGAGAAACTGCGTCCGTCCCGGCTTCGCTCCACGGTGTAAATCACCGGATGAAAGGCATCGGCTTCGCGCAAGAAATAGGCGTGGAGTGAGTGTGCCGGGCGGTCGTCCTCGACCGTTAACTGCGCGGCCTCCAGCGCTTCGCCGAGCACCTTGCCGCCGTAGACGCGTTTGACGTGAGTGTCACCCACCGCGCCCCGGAAAAGATTTTCCTCGAGTTTCTCGAGCCGCAGTCCGTTGACGAGTTGTTGCAGGGCGCCGGTCATTGGTGGCGCTCAGGTAAACGCGTAGTCGGCGGTGGGGAATTCACGCTCACGCACTTCGCGCACGTAACGCGCGGCGGCGGCGTGGATCGAATCAGCGCCTTCCATGTAGTTTTTAGAGAATCGGGTG
>CANFVX010000342.1 GCA_947450495.1 Gammaproteobacteria bacterium | reverse complement strand
GTCAGCCGGGCGTCGGCTGACCCAGTCCGAACCTGCTGCGGAGGAGCTCCCGCAGCAGCGTTCGACCCACGCTTGCGTTGCTGGCTTCTGCCGGCACCCAAAACCAACCATCTTCCTGCATGAGGGTCGCGGCACGAACAAATCGGCGAGTCACCTCTGCGAAATCCTCGTTCGTGAAATCAAGACTGAAAATCAGTCGTCCCGATCCCACCCAGCTCAGCGCCAGCCCTTCGCGCCGGAGATATTGTTGGAACAGCCAGTTGTAGCGGGAAGGCTTGGTATAGAGCACCGTCCAGATAGTGCTCATATTGGCCACCCGCACCGGCACACCGGCAGCTTCCAGGCTTTCGTTCAGCGCATTGGCGCGACCATTCCACCGCTCCTCAAGCCCGTCGTAGAGCGCCAGCGTCGCGGGTTGCTCCATGTGGTTGAGGAACGCATTCATCGTACCCATCACGTAAGGATGGGAATTGAAGGTCCCGCGCGCGAAACAGATATCGGCGGGACGGTCGTCGCGAAACCGCTTCATCAACGCCGCGCGCCCGCAGACCACACCAATCGGCAGACCGCCCCCCAGCGTTTTGCCATAGGTAACCATGTCCGCCTGCACGCCGAAGTATTCCTGCGCGCCGCCCGGCGCCAGCCGGAAACCAACGAACACCTCATCGAAAATGAGCGGAATGCCGCGTTCGGTACACACCGCGCGCAAACGCTTGAGCCAGTCCGTATAGGCGGCGCGATCAAATGCCGCACGGCGGCCGCCGGCCATCAGCGACGAATCGCCCGGGGCCGGGCTATTGGGATGCAGGGCCTGCAGGGGATTGATCAACACGCAGGCGATGTTCTTGCGGGTTCGCAGCACCTCAAGACTTTTCTCATCCATGTCTTTCAAGGTGTAGGTGCCGTCGGCGGGCATGGGATTGCCCGGACCGGGCTGCACATCACCCCACCAACCGTGGTAGGCGCCGCAAAACCGAATGATGTGAGTTTTCTTCGTGTGATAGCGGGCGAGTCGGACGGCCTGCATCACCGCCTCGGTGCCGGACATGTGAAACGACACTTCGTCCAAGCCCGCAATTTTGGCGATACGTCGGGCGTTCGACACCACCACCGGATGGAAGTAGCCCAGCACCGCCCCCAGATCCCGGGCCTGCGCCACACCGGCTTCAATCGAGGTCTTGTAGAAATCGTTGCCCAGCACGTTCACGCCATAGGCGCCGGTCAGGTCGATCAGCTCATTGCCATCGGCATCGATCAGCCGGTTACCGTGCGTAGCCGTCGCAAACGGCGTGGACGGCAAATGCTTGCGCACATAGCGGCTGAATTGAAACGGGACGCGATAGGCGGAGGTGAACTGCAGATCGGAAAGATAGTTCGCCGCCTCGCGGGTCAGCGCGAGACTCTGCGGATAGCGTTCCTGACAGCGCGCCGCAAGCCGTTCAAAGGCAGCTCGGCGCCGCGCCTCAACCTCAGCGGGGGCACCGTCTACGCGGAAAAACTGCCGCTCGTCGTACTCGTAAAACGGGACCAGCGAGGCGATACGCTTGGCCATCCGCGAGTGTCCCGCCAGCGAACGGTGCTTGGCCCGAGACAGTTTGATTCGCGCAATCACACGTGGCACCAGCAACGCAGCCAGCGCGGCGGCGGCGGCCGCGGTCACAGTCGAGTATTCGTTCACAAGGTTTCCCTGAGGTAGCAATGCGTCCAGTATTTAACGGTTTGATGAAAATTCGTCGATCTCTCGGCCAATTGGGCGCGCAGGAAGATCTGAATTTCCTGCTCACGAACCGCATCCCACGCCTATGGGTCACACGCTGCATGGGACGCATCAGCAAAATTGAAAGTCCCCTGCTGGTACGTTTCGCGCTCGCCATCTGGCGCACCTTCAGCGACCTCAATCTGGAAGAGGCAGCGCCCGGCGATTACCGCAGCATTCACGCTATTTTTACCCGCAAACTGCGCGAAGGCGCACGCACGGTGGATAGGGATCCGTCGGTGGTGGCGAGTCCTTGCGACGCGATTGTGGGGGCGCTCGGGACGATTGAGCAGGGGCAACTGTTGCAGGCTAAAGGCATGCCCTATGCCCTATCAGACTTGTTGCTCGACCCCGCCCTGTGCGAACAGTTTCAGGGCGGCACTTACCTCACGTTGCGGCTGACGTCGGTGATGTATCACCGGTTTCATGCGCCCCACGACCTTACCGTCGAAGAAGTCATCTATCACTCGGGCGACACCTGGAACGTCAACCCGATCGCCGTCAAACGCATCGAGCGCCTGTTCTGCCTGAACGAACGCGCGGTGCTGCGTTGCCGGCTCGCGGCGACCGGCCAGACCTTCGCGCTGGTGCCCGTTGCGGCGGTGATGGTGGCCAGCATCAGGCTCCACTTCCTGAACGTGCTGCTCAATATGGGCTATCGCGGACCGCATCGTCTGGCCTGCGCAGCGCAGGCCAGCAAAGGGGAGGAGATGGGCTGGTTTGAGCACGGCTCGACGATCATCGTGCTGGCGCCACCGGGCTTCGGATTTGCCGGAGGTATCGAGAGCGGCGCAACTATTCGCATGGGTCAGGCGCTCATGACATTACCGAGCACCTGACTTCAAGACTGGGCAATGCCCTGCGACGCCAGTCGCAGGGCGGGCTATCAGAAGTGGTAGCCCAGCGACACCAGGTGAAAGTTGATGCCCGGATTGTCGTCGCCCAACCCGGCGTTGGACTGGTGCTGGTAGCGATACATCACTTCGAAGTGCGCGCCCGGACCGAAGCGCAGACCCGCGCCGAAATGACTGCCAAAGGCGAACGGGATGTCGAAATTGCGGCCGTCGAGTTTGGTATCGGAGTAACCGTGGAGGCCGACACCGGCTTCAATGAACACCGGCAGGTTGCTCGCCAATTCGCGCTGTAAACGGAAGACCGGCGTGATGTGGCCGTCGACGTTGGTACCGTTGCCGGTGCTGCCCTTATCGCCGTCCCACACATTGAGACCGGCTTCGATATAGGTCGTCAGTGAGAACTGACCGAGTTTCAGCCACTCCCCGCCCAGATTCCAGGCCACCGTAGCGCCATAACGGTCGGCAGACGCGCGGTCATCGTCGGTTGTGCCGTATTCGAAAGACACCCGGTCGACCGCCGACGCGGTACCGGCGGCACCAAGCAGGAGGGCGCCAGTGACGGCGGCGAGAAGGAGAGGAGAACGTTTGAACATAGCTGACGAATCCCGATTTTGCATTGCCGGCGAAGGGTAAGTTTGCGCCGAAGGCTAGCCCAGACCACCCGGTGATTCAACCGCCTCAAGGGTAACCTCCTCGTCCATGCGCAAGGTCATCACCACCGCGTCTTCGCGGCCTTCACGCGCTGGATAGTAGTTGCGACGCACCGCTACCTGCCGAAAACCGGCGGTCTCGTAGAGCGCGATCGCCGCCAGATTTGAGGGCCGCACTTCCAGAAAAATAATCCCTGCCCGATGCTCGGTCGCCAACTCAAGGAGGCGCTTCAGCAGCTTGCGGGCCAGCCCCTGCTGCCGAAAATCAGGGTCGATGCAGAGGTTAAGTAAATGCGCCTCATCGGCGGCCACCGCCAGAATGCCGTAACCCGCGACCCCGCCCGCCGCCATCATGGTCCAGCAGCAATATCCGGCGCGGAGACAATCGGCAAAGATCCCTTGTGACCAGGGGAATTCGTAAGACCGGGCTTCGATGGCGGCGATTGCGGCCAGGTCGTGCTCGCGCATCGGGCGAACCAGCGCCCCCGAATCACTCATCACCGCGCTCAAGTCTGCTGCTCGAAAACCTGTCGGGCCAGCAGCAGG
>CANFVX010000341.1 GCA_947450495.1 Gammaproteobacteria bacterium | reverse complement strand
TGGTCGAAGGTAGCTTCGAACCAGGTTGCTATGTGCCTACGAGGCACGACCAACGCGTGCCCAGGAGAGACAGCGAAATCATCCCAAAGACAGAGAAAATCGGGATCTGCGTCATCAAACACCCTGTCGGATGCTGGGCCGCAAAATGGGCAGTCCGTTTCCACTCACTCCTCCTCGATGGAAGGCCGTGTCGAGATGAGCGTCGAAAATCTGCGGGGCGAGGATATACGCGGGAATCTCAAAAGCTGCCGCTGTAGCGGCAAATCCATTAGTACGTGGCGAATCACGGTTCCGTCCTTAGAAGGCCTTGCCGCCATACGCTAACGCACGGTTGCTGGCATCGCCAGGACAACCCGCTGGCTCACCCCCTGCGCCCCCGGCCCACTACGCTCGCGGCACATCTAAAAAAAGGACTTCCCCCATGCCGCCTGCCCGCGCCCTGTTCGCCCTGCTACTCAGCCTCGCCCTCGCCCCGCTAGCCCACGCCGCCTGCCCCTACGACGCGGACTGCCTCAACAACCCCTACGGCGCGGGCAACCCGTACAAGGCCGACGGGCTTAACAATCCGTACAGCCCTTACGGCAGCCCCTACAGCAACAAGTCCTGGCGCAACCCTTACGCCACAGACGCGCCCAAGCTCTACGACCAGAACGGCAACTATCACGGGCGATTGAGCAGCAATCCCTACGATGCGGATTCCACGTCTAACCCCTACGGGCGCTACGGCAACCCGTATTCGGCCGACAGCATCAACAACCCCTACGGCGCGGGTAATCCGTACAGCAACAACAAAATCTACGTGGTGCCGTCGCGCTAGCGAGCGGGGGCGCTAAACGCCGCGGCGCCCCAATTCTTCGTTTTGTGAACGATGACCGGTTTTTAAATCTGAAACCGTTAAAACTTCGCGCCACCTAACCGTCTACACGATGTATACAATTCTCTCAAAAGAAGGTGGCTCGCTATGACTGTTCTTCGCCGCACTGGCCAGATTGCTCAATTGCTGTGTATTGGCCTGTTTACGGCGGCAACGCTGAACGTCGCGGCGCAGCCGCAGGTAGAAAACAAGCCACGCCTCACCAACCGCCTTATCGTGAAATATCGCAACGGTGCGGGGCTGGCCTCGCTGAACGACGGCGCGCGGATGGCCGGCATTACGGTGAAAGAGCGACGCTATAACCGCGAAGGCGCCGAACTGTGGAAGATGGCGCGTTCGATGACCCCGACCGAAGCCGCGCAAGTGGCGGCCAGCGTGGCGAGCAAAGACCGCAACGTCCTCTACGCCGAGCCCGACCTCATCATGGCGCCCAACATGGTGCTGAACGACGCCCGCGCCTCCGAGCAATGGGACCTCTATGACGACACGGCCGGCCTGCGCGCACCGGCGGCCTGGGATCAAACCAACGGCGCGGGCGTGACCGTGGCGGTGCTGGACACCGGCTACCTGCCGCACGCCGATTTGGCCGCAAATATTGTGGGCGGCTACGACTTTATCTCCGACACCACCATGTCTAACGATGGCGATGCCCGCGATGCGAACGCGCTGGACACCGGCGATGGGCTGGTGGCCGGCGAATGCGGCGGTGGATATCCCTCGGGGGACCAACCCTCCAGCTGGCACGGCACGCACGTGAGCGGCACCATCGCGGCGGTAGGCAACAACGCCACCGGCGTGGCGGGCGTGGCCTGGGGCGCGAAAGTGCTGCCGGTGCGCGTGCTGGGCAAATGCGGCGGCTATACGTCCGACATTGCCGACGCCATCGTGTGGGCGGCCGGCGGATCCGTGGCCGGTGTGCCGGCCAATCCCAATCCGGCGAAGGTGATTAGCCTCTCGCTGGGCGGCGGCGGCGCCTGCGGGCGTACCTTTCAGAGCGCCATCGACACCGCCCGTGGCTTGGGCGCGGCGGTGGTGATTGCCGCCGGCAACAGCAATACCGACGTCTCCTCCTCCAGCCCCGCCAACTGCAACGGGGTGATTGCGGTGGCCGCCACCGGGCGCACCGGAGCGCGGGCTTACTACTCGAACTACGGCGCGCAGGTCGACATTGCCGCTCCGGGCGGCGACATGAGCACCGGCCAGGCCGACGGCATTTTGTCCACGCTCAACAGCGGCCGCACCGCGCCGGGCGCCGACTCCTACGCCTACTATCAGGGCACCTCGATGGCCACTCCGCACGTGTCGGGCGTGGCCGCACTAATGTTCGCGGTGAACCCCAACCTCACGCCAGACACGCTCGAAGCCGCACTTAAAAGTTCGGCCCGCGCCTTCCCCGGCACCTGCGACCAATGTGGCACCGGCTTGGTGGATGCCAATGCCGCGGTGGTGGTCGCCGCGGGCGGCACGCCGCCTACACCAACCCCGCCGACGCCCACGCCGCCCACCCCAACCCCGGGCGGCGTAATTACAACGGAGACCGAGCCCAACAACAGCATCGCGCAAGCCAATGCCATCAGCGCCAGCACCGCCATCGTCGCCAAAATGGGCAGCGCCAGCGACACCGACTACTACTCGCTCTCGCTGCCAGCCCGCGGCCGGCTGGAAATCACGCTCACCATGGCTGCCGCGCGGGCAGATTACGACCTGCTGGTGCTGAGCCCCGATGGCCGATTGATTGCGCAGAGCATCAATGGCGCCGGTCGAATCGATCGCGTAACGCTTCAAAATCGCGGTAACAGCGCCGCCCCCTTGCTGGTGCGCGTGCTGTATTACTCGGGCCCGAGCGGCGACACGGTCGGCGCGTACGGTTTAAGGGTAAACATCGGCCGCTAAGCCCGGCCCCCACGCGATAGCGGCGTCTTGTGGGGGCGCCCTATCGCGCGCGATACCCGCCTTGAACCCGGCGCCACCACTATCCCGGCCGGCCGCCCCCACACAGCACAGACCGCTCCCACAGGACTAGCGCCACCCGACCCTGTTTGTGGGAGGCGCCCTGTCGGGCGCGACATCCCAACTTGAATTCGGCGCCAACACCATCGAGGCACCGATTAACGACGCCCAAACTTTGGTTTTGTGACGCAGTTCCGGTTTGAATTTCGGGATTCGCTAGGATGCTGCATACGTTGCGCATGCACTTTGCAGACATTTCACAATAAGGCCAAATCGATATGCGCATCCCATCCCTCGCCCGCCACACGCTTCGCCTGTTAGGACTTGGCTTACTCGCCGCCGCGACACTTAGCGCCGGCGCCGAAGGTTTAGGCGATGGGCAAGAGCGGCCCACCAACCGGCTTATCGTGAAATACCGCGATGGCAAAGGACTGGGGTCGCTGAGTGACGGCGTGAGGATGGCCGGCATTGCAGTGAAAGAGCGTGGCTTTAATCGGGCCGGCGCTGAACTGTGGCGCATGGAGCGTTCGATGACGCCGGCGGAAGCCAAGCGGGTGGCGGCCGACGTGGCGAGCAAAGATTCCAACGTGCTGTACGCCGAGCCCGATCTGGTGATGGCGCCCACCATGGTGTTGAACGACACGCGGGCCTCGGAACAATGGGATCTCTACGACAACACCGTTGGCCTGCGAACCCCCGCCGCCTGGGATAAAACCAACGGCAGCGGCGTGAAAGTGGCGGTGCTAGACACCGGCTACCGGCCGCATGCGGATTTGGCCGCGAACATTGTGGGCGGTTATGACTTTGTTTCCGACGCGACCATGGCCAACGACGGCGACGGCCGCGACGCCAATGCCCAGGACGCCGGCGACGGCGTGGCGGCCGGCGGCTGCGGCGGCGGCTATCCGGCCCAAACACAGAACTCCAGCTGGCACGGCACCCATGTGAGCGGCACGATTGCCGCCGTGGGCAACAACGCTGCC
>CANFVX010000340.1 GCA_947450495.1 Gammaproteobacteria bacterium | reverse complement strand
TTCGTTAAACAAAGTCCCTTGGCCGACGCCGGCGGCTGGGTGGAAGTGAATCGCAGCAGCCTCCAGCATGTGCGCTATCCCAACGTGTTCTCGCTGGGAGATGCCAGCAGTCTGCCGACCTCCAAGACCGCCGCCGCAGTGCGTGCGCAGGCGCCGGTGCTGGTGGCCAATCTGATGGCAGTCGCGAGCGGCAAAGCGCCGGGCGCGAGCTATGACGGCTACACCTCATGCCCGCTCATTACCGGTTACGGGCGTTTGATGCTGGCCGAGTTCGACTACGACCTGAAGCCCTGCGAGACCTTCCCTTTCGATCAGGGCAAGGAGCGCTTGAGCATGTACTGGCTCAAGAAATACGCGATGCCGGTGATTTACTGGCAAGGGCTGGTGCGCGGTCGCAAATGGCCCTGGCCTTTCCCCGAAACCGCGCCCAAAGGCGCCTGAGCGCAGCGCTCTCTCAACCCTCAGATCGCGGTGACTTTCGCCATCTCGTCCACCGCCTGACGGTGGTCGGGGAAGTAACGCAGCATCTCCATACACTGTTTGCGCGCGGTGGCCGGGTCCACTGCTTGATGCTTGCCCGTGGCGCGCCGCGGCTTCTTCGGAAAGCGCCCCATCCCGCCCAGAATGCAGAACCACGAGGTTGGGCTATAGGCTAAGCGGTCGCGCTGGCGCGTGATTTCTGCCAGCAGGTCACCGCCTTCATCCCAGATTGCCAGGATGGCCGCCACTGAATCCGAGACATTGGGGTTGTCGCGCGCCGCGACCCAGTAGGGCGTATCGGTGCGGGTGTTCAGCTTGTAATGCATCTGGATGTAGTCGCGGATGCTGTCGTATACCCGGTTAATTTTGTCGTTGAAGTCATCGCGCTGGCGCTCGAGGGCGCGCGCAGTGCCGAACGAGGCGATGAACTGCTCGACGGTGTCTTGCACGATCATCAGCGCAGTGGCTTCCAGCGGTTCAACAAATCCCTGCGCCAGTCCAATCGCCACACAGTTGCGCTCCCAGGTGCGCGCCAGTCGGCCGACGCGCATTTGCAGATGGCGCGCTTCAACGCTGTCATCGGTGAGTTGCAGATGGGCGCGGAGTTCGCGCTCGGCGGCGTCCGGTTCGATAAAGTCGGACGAATACACATAGCCGTTGCCGTAGCGATTGGTCAGCGGGATCTTCCACGACCAGCCACATTTCATGGCGGTGGAAAGCGTTTCCGACGGCAGTGATTGCGGATTCTCCAAAGGCGTCGGCATCGCCACCGCGCGGTCGTTAAAGAGCCAGGGTTTGTAACTCATGAACGGCACGCCGAGGGTTTTGCCCGACAGCAGATTGGCAAACCCGGTGCAGTCGACGAAGAAATCAGCATCGACCAGACCGTGTTGCTCGGTCTCAACCCCCGCAATGTCGCCGCTTTCGGTCTGTTGGACACGGGTCACGGTATCCACCACATGCGTCACGCCGCGCGCGCTTGCCCAGTGCCGTAAAAACTCGCCAATCAGGCGTGCATCAAAGTGATAGGCGTAGTCCGATTCATAGCGGCTGCGGGGATCCGGCAGCGGCGCGCAGCGCTTTTTAGCCACCCAGTTGGAAAGAAAAAACCAATCCGGATTGGCCTGTACGTCGATGTTTTGCTGACGGAGCGTGACGTTGTGATGGAAGGCCCGGATTGAGGCGTCGTCACTCATGGTGAAGAACGGGTGGTAGTAGCTTTCGTAGCCGGGGCGCGTTGACCACTGGGGAAACCGGATCCCGCATTTGTACGTGGCGTTGCAGGCCGGCATCCATTCCTGATCCGGAATCCCGAGTGTCTGGAAGAAGCGCCGCATTTTGGGCGTAGCGCCTTCACCCACACCGATGATGCCAATGGTCGACGACTCCAGCAGCGAGATTTGAACGCCCTTCGGCGCCCAGTGGTGCACCATCAGCGCGGCGGTCATCCAGCCGGCGGTGCCGCCACCCACAATGAGAATTCGCTGCGGTGTATTGGTTTGCTCATTCATCGTCATTGCTTTCCTGATCCTTGGGCGCGCTACAAAAACGGCCTCCTTGCGGCCTATCGTAGCCGGAAGCTTTTGCCTACCGCGACCTGTTAGTGGCGACGCTGGCGGCTCGATAGGGATGAACTCAACTGTTGCGTCGCAGCACTAAAACTTCCCCTAAATCAGATAATTGACACCCCTTACCCTCGTCCATATAGTCCGGGCAGGTTGCGAGTTTGCGGTCTTAAACGAGTCGAGACTGTCATCGCGCAACCGAGCATCGTTCAGAGGGGGGCGGAGCCAGCCGGCAACAGCGGGCTCTCGAATCGGAACGCTAGCTCAAAACTAAAATTAATACGTTCCACAAAGGGAGCTCCGACTCGTACCGCAGTCACTCTGGGAAACGATTAACCTCGCGTCCCCTATAAGTGCTGTGTAGCGAGCGGTCCCAATTTCGGGTTAGAAAACAATGGGACTGAGACACCGCTTTGCCGCTTGGGTAATCAACAATCGCAATCTCTCGCTGGCTATCCTGCTGGCAATCACCGCGTTCTTCGCGGTGGGTCTCACTAAGGTGCAGGTCAAAACGATCTTCTCCGACCTCTTTCCCAAAGATCATCCCTTCGTCCAGACCTACAAAGCGCATAACAACTTCGGCAACCCGCTCACCGTGGTGCTGATGGTCAAGCGCAAAGACGGCGACATCTACAACAAAGACACGCTGCAAAAAGTTTGGGACCTGACCAAGGAAATCGACCTCGCACCGTCGATCGACCACGACCAGATTCTGTCCATCGCCACGGAGAAAGCCCGTTACTCCGAGGCAACTCCGGATGGCGTGGAAGTTAAACCGCTGATGGACGCCAAAGCGCCCGAAACCGCCGAAGAACTGGCGGATTTCAAAGTACGCGTTGACCGCGCCAACAACGTGCGAACCTTCCTCATCTCGGGTGACGAAACCGCCACGCTGGTCTCTGCAACATTCATCGAACGCACGCTGGACTACGGCCAGACCTTCGAGTTCGTGCAGAAATTAGTGGAGAAGAACCGCGACGAACATCACGAAATCTACGCCGCCGGCCAGCCCATGCTGACCGGTTGGGTGTATCGCTATCAGGTGCAGATGCTGACCATCTTCGGCATCACCGCCACCGCACTCATTCTCTCGCTGGTGTTCTACATGGGGAACATCCCTGGCGTAGTCGCGCCGGTGACCGTGAGCATCATCGGCGGCATTTGGGGCTTCGGCCTTACCGGTTGGCTGCACCAGCCCATCGAACCCCTCATCATGGTGGTGCCGATGCTGCTGGTGGCGCGAGCCTTCTCGCACTGCGTGCAGTATCTCGAGCGCTATTACGAAATCCTGCATGAAGTGAAGGACAAGAAAAAAGCCGCCATGCTCTCGCTGGGCGTGATGATGGCGCCGGGTATTCTCGGGATCATCACCGACTTCGTGTGCTTGTACCTGATCGCCATCGCGCCGATTCCGGTCATGCAGCGCTTCGCGATTTTTACCGGCACCTGGGCGGTTGCGCTGATTCCGACCGACGTGTTCCTGTCCGCGCTGCTGGCCTCGTACCTGCCAACGCCCGGCAACGTCGACGTGCTCATCGGCAAATCCGACAAAAAGACCTGGCACAACAGCCTTATCAACATGCTGGGCGCTGTTGGACGCTTGTCGCACGGCGCGAATGCGCCGAGAACTACCGTGGTGGTCATCGTCATGGCGGCGATCTCCATGTGGTTAGCCAGCCAACTCCGCATCGGCAACCCGGTGGAGGGCAGTAACCTGCTGTTCAACACCTCGGAGTTCAATACGGCAGTTCGCGCCATCAACTCCCACTTCCCGGGCTTGATGACGCTGGAAATCGTGTTTGAAGCCAAAGGCAAGGACGAGGCCGCC
>CANFVX010000339.1 GCA_947450495.1 Gammaproteobacteria bacterium | reverse complement strand
GGACAGGCTGAGGCCGTGCCGCGAACGGGGGAAAGGCTGAGGCCGTGCCGCGAACGGGGGAAAGGCTGAGGCCGTGCCGCGAACGGGGGAAAGGCTGAGGCCGTGCCGCGAACGGGGACAGGCTGAGGCCGTGCCGCGAACCGGCGACAGGCTGAGGCCGTGTCACGAACGGGGGAGAGGCTGAGGCCGTGCCGCGAACGGGGGAAAGGCTGAGGCCGGGCCGCGAACGGGGGACAGGCTGAGGCCGGGCCGCGAACGGGGGACAGGCTGAGGCCGAGCCGCGAACGGGGCACAGGCTGAGGCCGGGTCACGAACGGGGAGAGGCTGCGCCACGCGCGGCGCTGAGGCCGAGCCATCGTCATGCCCAGCCGACGCTATCATCCAGGCTGCGGCAGCGTGCCCGCTCATGCCCCGTTGATGCCTGCACACCCTCACGGTGACGGCGAAGCACATAAACCCGTTCGTCCCGAGCTTGTCGAGGGATGGACGGGCCGGCACGGCGCAGACGATAGCGCCTCGGTTTCTGCCGTCCGGCCTTGCGGCGCCAATTTAAGGCTCTGCAGAGCGTCACAGCCTCCAACCCAGCGCCCGCCAGATTGCCCCCAAACTGGATGATTCAGGGCGACTCGGGCGGCGCCGTACTCATGCCATACTCTGAGCCCTTGTGTATCCCGCATCCCCCGGCGAATTCCTGGAGTTTCTCTTGAAAGACAAGGCTTTCCTTCCCGTTCAAACCTTATCTGGCCTGACTGGCTTGCTGACCGAGCGCAGCATCAGCCACCGGGTTTGGCGGCAACTCGCGCTGGCGCTTTTGCTGGTGGCCATTGCCGGGACCGGGGTGCTGCTGGTGGTGCGGGATCAGATTCAACGTCAGGCCGGCGCGGCACTGACCTCCGTGCTCCATTCCCAGGCCGAGATTGTGAAAACCTGGGTGGGCGAACGCATGTCCGATGCCGAACTGGCGGCCGCGCGCCCTGAGCTGGCTTCGATCGGGGTGCGACTGCTGACTGCCGCCGCGCCTGCGCCTGAATCTGCCGATACGGCGGAACTGCGCGGGGTGCTCGAGCAAATGCTGGATTCCGCCAATGCCACGATGTGGTGGCTGACCACGCCCGACGGCGAAATCGTGCTGGGGCCAGATTCAAAGATTCGTGACACCCGCTTACCCACCGAGCTGCTGGACGCGGTGAATCAGGTGGTGGTGAGCGGCAAGTCGCGGTTTGTGCCGCCCATGCTTGTCGAAGGGGGCAAGGTGCCCCTGATGGCGATGATTGCCGCAGTCCGCGCCGCGCCCGATCGGCCGGCGGCCGGCACGCTGGTGGTAGGGATCGACCCGCGGCAGGGCTTCAGCAAGTTGTTTCTGGCGGGACGCATTGGCGAGACCGGTGACAGTTACGCCTTCGACAATCAGGCCCGCATGATCAGTGAGTCGCGGGTGCTGGACGAATTCAAAGTGCTCCGCCCGGAGATTGCCGACGCCACCACCAGCGTGTTTAACGTCCATCTGCGCGATTACACCCACGCCGAACCCGGTGCGCTGCCCGCGTCGCTGCCGATGCTGTTGCCGGCGGCTTCTGCCATTGCCGGGCACTCGGGCATCGATCTAACGGGCTACATCAACAACCGGGGGCTCCGCACAATTGGCGCCTGGATGCCGCTGCCGGAGCTGGGATTTTCCTTACTGACCAGACAGACGGCATCAGAGGCTTATCGGCCTTTGTACATTTTGTGGGGCGTTTTTGGCGCAGTGCTGTTGACGCTGGTGGCGACGCTGCTGTTGTTGGCCCGCGCCAGTCGTCTGTCCCAACAGGCCGAGCGGCGCGCTGTCGAAGCGCAGAAAATGGTGGAGGCGCTCGGTCAGTATCAGCTGGGCGAGAAACTGGGGCAGGGCGGCATGGGCGAGGTCTATCAGGCGCAGCACGCCATGATGCGGCGACCCACAGCGGTCAAACTGATGCTCGATCAAAGCGACCCGGCTGATATTGCCCGCTTCGAGCGCGAGGTCTTGTTGACCTGCCAGTTGTCCCATCCCAATACCGTGGCGCTGTACGACTTTGGCCGTACCGCCGACGGCCGCGTGTACTACGCCATGGAATATCTGGAAGGCATGCCGCTCGACGCCTTGCTGCGCACTTACGGTCCGCTACCGGCGGGGCGTGCGGTCTACCTGATGGCGCAGGCCTGCGGCGCTTTGGCAGAGGCCCACGGCAAGGGCGTGATTCATCGCGATCTCAAGCCCGCCAATCTCTTCGTTGCGCAGCGCGGCGGGGTGCCGGATTTCATCAAGGTGCTCGACTTTGGCTTGGCCAAGCACTTCGATAAAGCGCTGGGTGACACCAATCCGAGCATCACCATGGGCAATGTGATGAGCGGCACGCCCGCCTACATGAGTCCGGAAGTCTTAAGTCAGAAGTCCGGTATTGATGGCCGCAGCGACATCTACGCCATCGGCTGCATTCTCTACGAACTCCTCACCGGCAAACCGCCGTTTGTGGCCGGCGCCGTTTTTGATCTCTTGCGCCTGCACATCGACAGTCTGCCCGAGCGGCCCAGCACCAAAATGCCCAGCGTGCCGGCCGATCTGGAAGCGGTGATTATGCGGGCGCTGGCGAAAGACCCCGCCGAGCGGCAGCAAAGCGCGGCGCAGCTGCGACGGGAATTGCTGGCCTGTGCGTGCGCTCGCGACTGGAATGAAGACGCGGCGGCCCAATGGTGGCGAGACCGGGATTTTGATACGAGTGCCGCCACGGTCATCGTGGAACTGCCGACCCCGTAGAGGCTTTGCGGCACTCAGCGGTGAGGGGGCGGGCGGCGCTCGGGTCGCTGCCAAATTCAGACCTGCGTTTTGCGTTTCACTGCAGACGCTCGGGCTGCAAGGCCGAACCTGCGTAACCGGCGTAGTTCAAAGCAGCCGCCCTTTCCGCCATGTCGATATTGCAGAAGCCCATGATCGTTCACGCCTTCCCCCATTCTCGCGACGCTGCCATGGCGCGCATTGCGCGCATCAGCCCGGCAAGCTATGCGCGCTCGCGCAATCACCTGAAAGGCGCGGTGACCGGCGTGTCGCCGTGGGTGACGCACGGCGTGCTGACCCTGCCGGAGATTCTGGCCGACCTGCTGACAAGGGACGCGCTCCCGATCGGACACAAGCTGGTCTACGAATTCGGCTGGCGCGAATTTTTTCGGCACGTGTGGTCCTTTAAGCGGGACGCCATCCTGCAGTCATTGCATCAGGGGCCACTCGATGACGCGGCTTACTCACCGGTGCTGCCGCTGGATATCCGCGAGGCGCGGACCGGCGTGCCCGTGGTCGACCAGGCAGTCCACACGCTGTACGCCACCGGCACGCTCCACAATCACGCCCGAATGTGGCTGGCGAGCTACGTCGTGCATCTCCGCAAGGTGCATTGGCGCGCGGGCGCAGACTGGCTGGTGGCGCATCTGCTGGACGGCGACCTGGCGAGCAACCACCTGAGCTGGCAGTGGGTCGCCGGCACCGGCAGTCACAAGCCCTATCTTTTCAACGCCGAGAACGTTGCGCGGTACGCGCCGGAGAGCTGGCATAGCAGCGGTTCGGTCATCGATTACGCCTACGAGGCGCTGGACCGGATTGCCCGCTCGCCAGGCGCGGTCTTGCCTGATCCCGAACGGGCCAGGGCCGCAGAAATCTTCGCAAGCGTCGAGCCCCCGTTGCTGCAACGGCCTCCCGCAGACCTGCGCCTGACCGTGCCCGATGCCGGCACGCTCGCGGGTTTGCAGGACCGCGACGTCTGGCTGGTGCATCCCTGGGCACTGCGCGCGCCACCCGCCGATTTGGCGCCGAACACGGCGGTCATCGGCGTGTACCTGAGCGAGCACCACGCGGCCTGGCCG
>CANFVX010000338.1 GCA_947450495.1 Gammaproteobacteria bacterium | reverse complement strand
GAGCTTGTCGAAGCGCGGGATTTGGCAGTCTGCCCGTTCATGCTTCGACTGGCTCAGCACGAACCGAGGAGATGCCGAGTCACGAACGAGTGATCGCCTGAATCACGGAGAGCGTGGGTGTCCCCGATTGCGCGCGATTGCGAGCGCGCTGCAGGGTGTGATCCCGTTCGCGCTGAGCTTGTCGAAGCGCGGGATTTGGCAGTCTGCCCGTTCAGGCTTCGACGGGCTCAGTACGAACGGGGGAGAGGCCGAGTCACGACCGAGTGCTCGCCCGTGGACAGGCGGCGGCGCGAACGGTAACGCGAGCTTGGGTACGCAGACCGAAGCTGCCGAAACGCGCAACGCGGCCTCAACTTCCCCTCAAGTCCGAATCGGCCCCGCCTGCTGCCGCCACTTGTTCATGCTGTTTAACCAGCGATCGACGTCGTTGGTTTTCCGCAGCATGTAATCGCGCACGCCGGGATGCGGCAGGATCAGGAACTCTTCTTTCGCCATCGTGGCGACCACACAGTCGGCGAGTTCTGCGGGTTCGATCATGCCGTCGACGGCGGCGACGGCGGCTTCGTCCGGGCGGTCAGTCATGGGCGTGCGCACCGCCTGCGGGGCGAGCACCGACACCTTGATGCCCTGATGTTTGTATTTGATCGCCACCCATTCGGCGAAGGCGACGCAGGCGTGTTTGGTGACGGAATACGTCGCCGACTGGATGTGGCTCAGAAGCCCCGCAGCGGACGCGGTGTGCACCAGATAACCGCTGCCACGCGCGACCATGCCGGGGGCAACGGCGCGCACCGCATACACATGGGCCATCACGTGGATGTCCCAGTTCAACTGCCACTCCTCATTCGGCACGTCTTCGTCGCCCAGTCGCGCGATGCCGGCGTTGGAACAGAAGATATCGATGGGGCCGAGTTCGGCCTCCACCCGCGCCACCAGCGCCTGAATCTCGGCTTCCACCGCCACATTGCAGCGGATGGGGATCGCGCCGGTGTCGGCGGCGACTTTCGCCAAACCCGCCTCGTTCAGATCGGCAACCGCAATGCCGCGCGCGCCTTCGGCCTTGAAGCGGCGGGCCAGCGCCGCGCCTATACCGCTACCGCCGCCGGTGATCACGATGATTTTGTCTTTGATGTCCATGCAGAGCCTCAGCGACGCGCTTCGCGCCGGATGTAGTGTTGGAGGGCTTTGAGGTCGCCCGCGCTGAATTCGTGAAAACGGGGCATGCCGGCCGTTTGGCGCGAGCCGTTAACGACCACGTCCTGCAGGGCGGCGTCGTACAGCGGGATGGTTGAGGCCCGGAGGTCTGGCGCATAGCCACCGGACACCGCGCCCGCGCCGTGACAGAGCACGCAATGTTTCGTCCACAGCACGTTGCCTTGCTGGGCCAGCATCTCGTCGACCTTGAAATCTTCCTGCTTGAGGGGTTTGGCGAAACTCGGCGGCGGCATGGCGGGCAGACTCGCGTTGCCTTCAAGACTAAAACTGAGCAGCCGGCGCGGTTGCGCCTTGTACGACCAGCCGTGCTGGGCGAGCAGCGAGCCACCCACCGACGGACCCGCGCCGCCCCAGCCCACCAGCACGGCGATGTGCTGCTTGCCATCGACGGTGTAGGTGACCGGCGGCGCGGAGATCCCGAGCCCGGCATCGAAGGTCCACAGCGCGTCGCCGGTGGTGGCGCGATAGGCCACGAGCTTGCCGGTGGCGTTACCTTCCAGCACGAGGTTGCCGGCGGTGGTGAGCGTGCCGCCGTTCCACACGCCGGCCTGCGGCACGCGCCACGCGGGCTTTTGTTTGACCGGATCCCAGGCCAGCAGCGCGCCGGTGCCGGCGTTCACGGGGATGTCGTCGCGCGCGAACTCAACGCCGGGGTCGATCGAGAAATTGGGCGACTGCCAGAGCTTGGGATCCACGCCCTTGTCGGTGAAGAGGCCGGGCAGTTCGGTCACCGGGATATACACCAGCCCCGTGTTGGGGTTGAACGACATCGCGTGCCAGTTGTGCACGCCAAACGGGCTCGGCCACACCAGTTCCTGGCCGTCCTCATAACGCGCGCCCTTGCGCTCCACCGGCCGGCCGGTGGTGAGGTCGATGTGATCCGCCCAGTCGACCTTGCCGAACTTCTCCGCCGACAGCAGCTTGCCGGTGGCGCGATCGATCACATAGAAAAAGCCGTTTTTCGGCGCGTGCAGCAGGGCTTTTACCGGTTTGCCCTTGAGGGTTAAGTCGGCCAGCACCATGTCCATATTGGAGTTGTAGTCCCAGGACTCGCCGGGCGTGGTTTGGTAGTGCCAGACGTATTTGCCGGTGTCGGCGTCGAGCGCCACGATTGAGCACAGAAAGAGGTTGTCGCCGCCGCCGGGGCTGCGGATCTTGCGGTTCCAGGGCGAGCCGTTGCCGGTGCCGATGTAAATGCGGTTGAACTCGGGGTCGTAGGTAAAGCCGTTCCAGGCGTTACCGCCGCCGCCGTGCTTCCACCATTCGCCGGTCCAGGTCTTGGCCGCCATGGCCTGGGTGTCGTCTTCAAAGCCATCGGCCGGATTGCCGGGCACGATGTAGAAGCGCCAGGCCTGTTTGCCGGTTTCGGTGTCGTAGGCCGTCACGTAGCCGCGATTGGCGCCCACTTCCGTGCCGCCGTTGCCAATGATGACCTTGTCGCGGAACACGCGCGGCGCACCGTTGATATACATCGGGAGCTTGGGGTCGATTGTCACCGCGCTCCACACTTCCTTGCCGGTTTTGGCGTCGATCGCGTTCAAACGCCCGTCGCCGGTAGCGACGAAGACTTTGCCTTTCCAGAACGCGACGCCCCGGTTCGAGTCCCAGAAAATGCGCTGGCGGTCGCCGGCGACTTCCAGCGTCTTGGGATCGTAGGTCCACAGGACCTTGCCGGATTTGGCGTCCACCGCGCGCACCACGCTGTAGCTGCCGCTGATGTACATCACGCCGTCGACCACGATGGGCGTGGCGAGCAGCGTGCGGTCGGTGGGGAGCTCCAGCGCCCAGTCGGCTTTAAGCCCGGCGACGGTTTTTTCGTTGATTTGATCGAGCGGGCTGTAGCGCTGCTCGCTGTAGGTGCGGCCGTAGGACAACCAGTTGCTGGTGTCCTGCTCGTTACCGATGGCCGCGCCATCGACGGTGGTGGCGCCGAACGCGCCGGTGGTGAAAATCCCAGCCGCCAGCCCCAAGGCCAGCGCAATCCTCGCCTGTCTCGCCATGACCGTTCTCCCCGTTGTGTCGTTTTTAGTGCTCGCGCGTCCTGCGCGGGAACGCCCCGGTCTTACGCCGTGAGTCGTCCTGCGCGGTAATCATTCACCGCCGTCTCCAGTTCTTCGCGGGTGTTCATCACGAACGGCCCGTATTGCGCCACCGGCTCGCCGATCGCCCGGCCCGCCACCAGCAGCACGCGGCCTCCGTTGGGGCCGCCGCTGAGCGTGAGTTCGTCGCCGTTATCGAGAATCGCGACGCCGCCCATGGGCACCTGCGTGCCGGCGGCCATTACCGCGCCTTCAAACACGTACAGAAAAGCGTTGAGGCCGGATTTGACCGGCAGCGTGAGGCTGGCGCCCGCGTCCAGCGCCACATCGGCGTAGAGCGGTTCGGTGCTGAGTCCGTTGATGGGGCCGGTGGTGGTGGTGCCGTTCAGCGTGATGACCCCGGCCACCAGTTTCACCCGCGCGCCGGGGGCGGTGATCACCGGAATTTCCTCCGCCGGAATATCGCGGTAGCCGGCCGGTTTCATTTTTTCTTTCGCCGGCAGATTGATCCACAGCTGAAAACCGCGCAGGAGGCCGGCGGTTTGCTGGGGCATTTCGGAGTGGATGATGCCGCGCCCGGCGGTCATCCACTGCACGCCGCCGGCTTTCAAATCGCCCCGGTTACCCAGATGGTCTTCGTGCAGCATGTGGCC
>CANFVX010000337.1 GCA_947450495.1 Gammaproteobacteria bacterium | reverse complement strand
GGCGCTGCGTGGAGCTGGCAGGGCGCTTTGGTGATGACGTCTTTCATTCCGCGATGGAAGACATGCTGGAGCGCAATCGCCGCGCGATGGCGCAGCTCATCCAGCAGTCGATTCCCGAACGCAAGCAATCGTTTGAAGACTTCCTCTGCGACGACGGCATGGGCATGGGGCCTTATCGCATCCACTGCACGATGTGGCGCGAAGGCGATAAGGTAATTTTTGATTTCGACGGCACCGACGCGCAGTCGGTCGGATCGATCAACTTCTATCTCAACGAAGAGATGTTCAAGATGTTCTGCGGCGTGTTCATGATCATGGTCTTCGACCCGCAGATCATGTTCAACGACGGCTTCTACGATTTGATGGAAGTGCGTATCCCGCAGGGCTCGCTGTTAAAGCCCAGATTTCCCGCCGCGCTGTCCTGCCGCACCCACGCGCTGGGGCGCATCTTCGATGTGATCAGCGGGCTGCTCGGCCAGGGCAATCCAGACTTTCTGTGCGCGGCCGGATTCTCCGACAGCCCGCATCTCATGTACTCGGGCTACGACCGCAAGGGCGAGTGGTTTCAATTGTTCCAGATTGGCTTTGGCGGCATTCCCGGCACGCCCTTTGGCGACGGCGCCGACGGCCACTCGCTGTGGCCCAATTTCACCAACGTGCCGAACGAATATCTGGAAGCCTATTTCCCGCTGCGTATTGAGACCTACGAAACCATTCCCGACTCCGGCGGCGCCGGCAAACACCGTGGCGGCAACGCGCTGCGCGTGGCGTACCGGTTTCTGGAAGACGGCGAAATCTCCATTCACGACGACCGCTGGCTGACCTATCCCTGGGGCGTCAACGGCGGCACGCCGGGCCGACGCAGCCACAAGCGCCTGCTGCGCGCCGACGGCAGCGAGCAGGTACTGCCGGCCAAATGCGATCGCGTGGTGGTGGCGGCCAACGACCTGCTGATGTTTGAAACCTGGGGCGGCGGGGGCTGGGGCGATCCGTATCAACGCGCGCCGGATCTGGTGGCGCGCGATGTGCGGCGTGGGCTGCAAACGCGAGAGGGCGCGGCACGGTTTGGCGTGATGCTGAATGAAGACGGAGAGGTGGACGAGGCGGCGACGCTGGTCTTGCGGGCGGCGCGATCGACCTCAGCGCCTGCGGTGTTTGATCGCGGCGGCGAGATCGCGGCCCTGAAGGCGCGCTGTCTGGCCGAAACCGGCCTGCCCCCGCCTAGCGTGCCGGTGGCCGGGCGTACGCGACGCGGCGCGGCCGGAACCGCTGCGTGACGGTGTCCGCGCCGGTCGGCGTGTTTGATTCCGGCATCGGCGGGTGGTCGGTGTTGCGTGAGATCAGGCGCGAGCTGCCGGCCGAGTCGCTGCTCTACTTTGCGGACTCGGCCTGCGCGCCCTACGGCGACCGCGCCGCGAGTTTTGTGCTGGCGCGTTCGCTGGCGATTACGGAATGGCTGATCGCTGCCGGCGTAAAAGCGCTGGTGGTGGCCTGCAATACGGCGACCAGCGCGGCGGTGGCCGAACTGCGCGCGCGCTATGACTTGCCCATTGTGGCGATTGAACCCGCGGTCAAACCGGCGGCCTTGCAGAGTCAATCTGGCGTGGTGGCGGTGCTGGCAACCAGCCGCACCATCGAGGGCAACAAGTTCTCGCAGTTGCGCGAGCAATACGGCAGCGAAGTGCGGATTTTGGCGCAGGCCTGTCCGGGCTTGGTGGAGCAGGTGGAAGCCGGTGAGTTAAATACGCCGGCGACCGCGGCCTTGCTCCGCGCCTATGTCGAGCCGCTGCTCGCGCAGGGCGCAGACACGCTCGTGTTGGCCTGCACGCACTATCCCTGGCTGGGCGAGTGCCTGCGCCAGATTGTGGGCGACGACATCACCATCATCGATCCCGCGCCGGCGGTGGCGCGCGAATTGCGCCGCCGCCTCGCTGATGCCCACTTGCTGGCGGCGGCGGACACAGCGCCTGAGGTGCGGGCCGTCACCACCGGCGATCCGCAGCGCTTCCTCACCCAGCTGCACGCGCTGGGGGAAACCTCGGTGCCCGTGAGTGGCATCGCGCTCCATACCAACGCTGAATTGATTGAACCAGGGAGAATCCTCGCATGAGTGCGCACGAAGCAGCCGGTTACGGCGCCCGCCAACTGGGCTATGGGCAGAGCCCAGCGATTCTGGTGGTGGATTTCCAGCGAGCCTTCACCGATCCCGCGTTTGAGCTGGGCCGTTTCGAGCACGTGCACCGGGCGGTGGAACGCACGGCGCGGCTGCTGGCCGTGGCGCGCGAACTCGGCGTGCCGGTGATCAAGTGCTTTACCTCGTATGAATCGCTGCGCGATGTACCGCCCTGGAAGGTCGACGCCATGTACCGCGATTTCTTCCACGGCATGCCGACCACCGAGCCCGATCCCCGGTTGCACGATCCGGACTACGACTACACCTTCAGCAAGACGGCGGCCTCGATTTTCTTTCAAACCCCGCTCACGGCGTATCTGGCGCGGCTGCGCGTGGACACCGTCATCGTCACGGGTTGCACCACCAGCGGCTGCGTGCGCGCCTCGGTGGTGGACGCGTTCTCGCACGGGCTGCGGCCGATCATTCCGGAGGACTGCGCCGGCGACGGCAGCGAGGAAGCGCATCGGCGAAACTTGCACGACATGAGTTTGCGCTATGCCGACGTCACCAACTCCGACGCGGTCATCGCCTGGCTGCGCGGCTTGAAGGCCTGAGCCCGCGTATGCGCATCGGGCTGTGCGTTAAACACTATCAGCGGATTCTCGACCTGCTGCGCGCGGCCTTGCCGCAGGACGAGATTTTCGACTGCGCGCCGACGGAGATCGCCGAGGCCGCGCAACACGCCGACGTGCTGATTCCGCTGGTGAATAAAGTGCCGGTCGCGGCCTTTCGCTCACCGCGGCTCAAGCTCATCCAGCAGTTTGGCGTGGGTCTGGATGTGGTCGATATTCCGGCTGCCACTGCCGCCGGCGTGCGCGTGGCCAATGTGCCGAGCGTGGGCAGCGGGAATGCCGAGTCGGTGGCGGCCCTCGCGATTGCGCATCTGCTGATGCTGGCGCGTCAGCTCCCACTCGCGCTTCAACGCTTTCGCGAGCGCAAGCTCGGCGCGCCGATGGGCGACGCGCTGTGGCAAAGCACGGTGCTGATTCTGGGCTATGGCGGGATCGGCGAAGAAATCGCCCGTCGCCTCACCGGCTTTGGCTGCCGCGTGATTGCCGTTTCTCGCCATGGGCCAGACGGCCCGCGTGTGCGCGACGCACAGGTGCCGCTGGCGCGACATGTGGCGATGTCCGGGTTGAGTGAGGTGATTGCCGAGGCCGACCATATCGTGGTGGCGGCGCCGGCCACGCCGGAGAATCTCGGGCTGGTCGACGCCGCGATGATCGCCCAGATGAAACGCGGCGTGCGGCTGGTGAATATCGCGCGCGGGCAGGTCATCGACTACCACGCGCTGCTGGCCGGTTTGCGCTCGGGCCAGATTGCCGGCGCCGGGCTGGACGTGTTCTGGGAAGAGCCGTTCAATCCGGACGACCCGCTGCTACAGGAAAACGTGATCGCCACGCCGCACGTGGGCGGGGTGACCGTGCATAGCCTCAACGGGATCGCCCAGGCGGTCGCCGCCAACATCAACGCCTTGCGCGACGGTCGCGCGCTGGCCAGTTGTGTGAATCCACAGGCGCTGCGGCGCTGAACACCAAAACAACACAGAGGGGAGAACGAAGATGATCAAGGGCATTGCCACAGCGGCTAAAAAAACCGGTCTCGATGACGCGGCATTTCATCAATACTGGAAAGAAACCCACGGCCCGCTGGCGCTGCAGATGACGAATTTGCGGCGCTACGTGCAAAGCCATCGCGTGGCGCCGGCGCTGCCGGGCTTCGAGGAAGTGCCCTACGACGGCGTGGCCG
>CANFVX010000336.1 GCA_947450495.1 Gammaproteobacteria bacterium | reverse complement strand
TCCAAGAGATCATTTTCGGACGGGCGGATCGCCGGCACTTTGTCGGCCCATTCGGCCGGCACCAGCACGTGGCAGGTCGCGCACGCGCAACCGCCACCACACTCCGCGGTGATGCCGTCAACGCCGTTCTGCACGGCCGCTTCCATCAAAGTCCAGCCGGTGGGGACGTCAATGGTCCGGCTATTCCCGGAAAAGTGCACAAAGGTGACTTTAGGCATGAGTGCTTCCCTTACATATTCGGGTAGTTGGGACCGCCGCCACCTTCCGGGGTGACCCAGTTGATGTTCTGCGAAGGGTCTTTGATATCGCAGGTCTTACAGTGCACGCAGTTCTGCGCGTTGATGCGCAATTCCTGCGATCCCACCGCGCCCACGTACTCATAAACGCCGGCCGGACAGAAGCGCTGCTCTGGCCCGGCATACACCGGCAGATTGAGCTTGGTCGGCACGGTGGGGTCACGAAGCGTGAGGTGACAGGGCTGGTCTTCTTCATGATTGGTGTTCGAGAGGAACACTGAGGAGAGTTTGTCGAAGGTCAGCACACCATCGGGCTTCGGATAGTCGATGGGCTGGCATTCAGCGGCCGGCTTCAGCGACTCGTGGTCCGGATGATGGTGGAAAGTCCATGGCGCCTTGCCCCGGAAGAGATAGGTATCAAGCGCCGAATAAGCGACCGCCGGCCAGAGTCCCCAGTGGAACGACGGCTTGATGTTGCGCACCCGGTAAAGCTCATCCCACAGCCAGGTGGTCTGCAAACGGGTTGGATATTCCACCGCTTCCTTGCCGGCCTTGTCACCGGTGGTGAGCAGGTCGAACACCGCTTCGGCGGCGGTCATGCCGGACTTCATCGCCGTATGACTGCCTTTGATTTTGGGCAGGTTCAGAAAACCGGCCGTGTCGCCCACCAGCAGGCCACCTGGGAAGGTGAGCTTGGGGATGGCCTGGAAGCCGCCGGCGCTGATTGCGCGCGCCCCGTAGGACACTCGCCGGGCCCCGGCAAAAGTCTCGCGGACCGCCGGATGGGTCTTGAAGCGCTGCATTTCATCGAACGGGCTAATCCACGGATTGCTGTAGTTCAGCCCCACCACAAAGCCAATGGAGACCAGATTGTCTTCCAGATGGTATTCCCAGGAGCCGCCGTAGGTTTGGGTGTCCATCGGCCAGCCGATGGTGTGGGTCACCTGACCTTGATGATGGCGGTCGGGCTGAACCTCCCACAGTTCCTTGATGCCAATGCCATAGACCTGCGGATCTACGCCGTCGCGCAGCTTGAAGCGCTCAAACAGCGATTTGGTGAGCGAGCCGCGGCAGCCCTCGGCGAAGATGGTCTGGCGGGCGTGCAATTCCATGCCGGGCGCAAAGTTTGGCCCCTCGGAGCCATCCTTCGCGCGCCCCATGTCACCCGTCGCAACGCCTTTCACCGAGCCGTCGTCGTGGAACAGCACTTCGGCGGCAGCAAAGCCGGGATAGATATCCACGCCCAAACTTTCGGCCTGCGTCCCCAGCCAACGGCACACATTACCGAGACTCACGATGAAGTTGCCGTGGTTCTCCATTTGCGGTGGAGTTGGCAGACGCACCGCGCGGGATTGCGTGAGGAACATGAACCGGTCGTCGGTCACCGGGGTGTTGAGCGGCGCGCCCTGCGCCGCCCAATCCGGGAGGAGTTCGTTCAGGGCACGTGGCTCCATCACCGCGCCAGACAAAATGTGCGCCCCGATTTCCGAGCCTTTCTCGATTAGGCAGACGCTGAGGTCTTCCCCTCGCTCGGCCGCCAGTTGACGCAGTCGAATCGCGCACGCGAGGCCCGACGGGCCACCGCCAACGATCACGACATCGAACTCCATTGACTCTCGTTCCATTGCTCCGCTCTCCCGCCGGCTGGCGTTGACTTACTTCGCGAGCGCTTCGCAGAGCGCCGGCACTTCCTTGAACAGGTCGCCGACCAGACCGTAGTCCGCCACCTGAAAGATGGGCGCTTCTTCATCCTTGTTGATCGCCACGATGACCTTGCTGTCCTTCATCCCGGCGAGATGCTGGATCGCGCCAGAAATCCCCACTGCGATGTACAGCGTGGGCGCCACGCACTTGCCGGTCTGACCGACCTGATAGTCGTTCGGCACGTAACCGGCATCGACCGCCGCACGTGACGCGCCAACCGCAGCGCCGAGGAGGTCGGCAAGCTTTTCGATGATGGCGAAGTTCTCGGCACTGCCCAGGCCACGGCCACCGGACACGATGATGTCCGCGGCGGCGAGTTCGGGACGGGAGGATTTGGTGAGTTCTTCACCCACGAACGTCGACAAGCCGGCATCGGCCTGCGCGGCGACCGCCTCGATGGTGCCCGCACCGCCGGTCGCCGCGACGGCGTCGAAGCCCGTGGTGCGCACCGTGATGACCTTGATGCCATCCGTGGACTGCACCGTCGACAGCACGTTGCCGGCGTAGATCGGGCGCACGAAGGTGTCGTCACTCACGACGCCGATGATGTCGGACAGTTGCGCCACATCCAGCATGGCGGCCACGCGCGGCATGACGTTCTTGCCGTTGGTGGTCGAGGCCGTCAGGAGGTGCGTGTAGTTGCCGGCGAGGCTCACCACGAGCGGCGCGAGATTCTCGGCCAGCGCGTGCGCGTAGTGCGGCGCATCGGCGACCAGCACTTTGCCAACGCCCGCGACCTGCGCGGCAGCATCGGCCACCGCACCACAGTTGTGGCCAGCGATGAGCAGATCGAAACCGCCGGAAAGTTGGCTGGCGGCGGCCACCGCGTTCAGCGTGGCGGCATTCAGAGACTGATTATTGTGTTCGGCAATGACTAGAGCGGTCATGTTCAGATCACCTTCGCTTCGTTACGCAACTTGGCCACGAGCTCCTGCACGTCGGCCACTTTGACCCCACCCGCACGCGCCGCCGGTTCGGCGACTTTCACGGTCTTGAGTCGGGGTGTGATATCCACGCCCAGATCGGCCGGCGCGAAGGTATCGAGCGGCTTTTTCTTGGCTTTCATGATGTTCGGGAGTTTGACGTAACGGGGTTCGTTCAAACGGAGGTCGGCGGTGACCACCGCCGGCAGTTTGAGGGTGATGGACTGCAGGCCACCGTCGACTTCGCGCTTCACTGCCAGGGTGTCGCCTTCTGGCGTCACGTTGCAGGCGAAGGTGCCCTGCGCCCAGCCCAGCAAACCGGCCAGCATCTGGCCGGTCTGGTTGGAATCGTCGTCAATCGCCTGCTTGCCGCAAATCACCAGACCCGGTTGCTCGCGATCGACAATCGCCTTGAGCAGTTTAGCGACGGCCAGCGGCTGGACTTCGTCGTCGCTCTGGACCAGCACGCCACGGTCGGCGCCCATGGCCATCGCGGTGCGAAGCGTTTCCTGACAGGCCGCAGGCCCAATCGAGACCGCCACGATTTCGCCAGCCTTGCCCGCTTCCTGTAAGCGGATAGCTTCTTCAACGGCGATTTCGTCAAAGGGGTTCATGGACATTTTGACATTGGCCAGTTCGACTCCGGAGCCATCAGCTTTTGGCCGGGCTTTAACGTTGTAGTCGATGGCGCGCTTCACGGCGACCAGGATCTTCATTTCATCCTCCATTGGCTCGGTACAGACCCGACGCGCATCGGCGAATTGTCGCAAGATGGGTCAGGTTGACGAGCCCTGCATACGGTTGGCAAAAGAGCGGGCATGGTAGCAAATAGCGCCTTGATCGAACCAGCTGATGCGGCGCACTATTTGGGCTCCACCACGAGCACTCACCGCGAGTCGAACCAGGCCTTCTGGCGTCCTGCGACTCGCATCACTGGGCTACGGCGTTCAGACCCGCCGGGATCAGTGCAGCCTTTTTTGGAGATTCCCTATGAACAAGCCTCTTGCGCAGGAAGCCGCGAAACCTAAAGCCACGGCCGAAGGCCAATTCCAGTGGCAG
>CANFVX010000335.1 GCA_947450495.1 Gammaproteobacteria bacterium | reverse complement strand
GGCCTAATCAGGCCGGGCACCGGCAGAATGACTGGCTGAGTCGAGAAATGTCTCCAGCACCAACATCACGGCGCCAACAGTGATGGCGCTGTCGGCGATGTTAAAAGTGGGAAAGCACCAGTTCGCGTAGCAAACTTGAATGAAATCGATCACGTAACCAAGCGCCAAACGGTCCCACAAATTGCCGATGGCACCGCCCATGACCAGCATGAGGGATGTCGGTAGCCATCGCGCACCGGCCGGCGCAAGCACCAGCATCCGCAGCAGCCAAAGGGACACCACGAGGGCTATCCCCGTAAACAGCCACCGTTGCCAGCCATCGCCGGTGGCGAAAAGACTGAATGCAGCGCCCGGGTTGTGCATTAGCGTGAGGTTAAACCCGCCAAAGACGGGCTTAGGCACCCCAAACTCAAGACGATGAGTGACCTGAAGTTTTGAGAATTGGTCGAGCGCGACCACCAGCAGCGCAACGATCAACCAGCGAAGATTGGCAAATTGACTATCACTCCTCAACTGCCGACTCCTTGGCGAGAAGGATCCGCCTAGCCACCTGACAGTCCTCTGCGATTTGTCTCGAGAGGGTCTCAAAATCGGTAAACGGCAGGTCGTCCCGAATCTTCTCGATAAATTCAACCTTGATATGCCGACCGTAGATGTCCTCTGCAAAATCGAACAAATGAACCTCAATGACCCAACGTGAGTTCTTAATGATCGGGCGGTTACCCACGTAGGCAATCGCGGGTGCGGGCGCTACGCCTACGCCCAGCACCTGAGCGGCAAAGATTCCCTGCAAGGGAGAGGCTCGACGATGGAGGTCCAGATTAGCCGTTGGGAAGCCCATTTCGCGCCCCCGCTTCTGGCCATGTACGACCCGCCCAGACATAAAGTACCGGCGGCCCAGCAGCGGTTCAGCATCACGTATCAGGCCTTCGCGCAGTCGGGCGCGAATACTGGTGCTGCTCACGCGCTCACCCGCGGAGAGAAACGAATCGGCGCGATTGATAAAGAACCCGTGGCGCTCCGCGCTGCGCTGGAGCATCGCAAAATCACCGCTACGGTGACTCCCGAATTTGAAGTCGTCGCCCACAATGAGGCCCCGGACCCCGAGCCCGTCGATGAGCAGACGCTGCACGAAATCGTCGGCAGGTCGCGAAGCCAAAGCTGCATCGAAGGGCATCACCAGCAGGCGCTCGATGCCTAAATCATCGAGCAACTGCGCCTTCTCTCTCAGACGGGTGAGGCGTGCAGGCGGGTTCCCGGTTGCAAAATACTCAGATGGCTGCGGTTCGAAAATCACCACAGTGGACACGGCATCGAGTGCCTTCGCCTTTGCCATCAGGGCACGCAAGACCGCTTGATGACCTCTATGAACACCGTCGAAGTTACCGATGGTGGCTACGCATCCCCGGTGGCGGGGCCGCAAATTGTGCTCGCCTCTGATGATTTCCATTACCTGCTGGGCTCCGTAACGGGCGGTCGCATTATACCCGCGCCTCAGCTTGCACCATATCCGAAAGCCTCAGACCGCTGAGTCGTGCCGTGACACCATAGATCGCCACACCGCCAAGCACGAAGCAGCCCAGAAGGCTTGCGCGTGGCACGAGCGAATAAGCACTCCAGTTACCGACAAAGGTGGTCGCGAAGTCGAGCGTTAGCCCCATCAGCAGGGACGCGCCCCCCACCCGCAAAATATGTCCCCACCAGCCTGGTAATGGCCTGTAGGCCTCCACACGAATCAGTTGGCGCAGGAGTAATCCACCGTTCACAAAAGCCGCGATTGAGGTCGCTAACGCGAGACCTGCATGCTGAAAGAGTCCGCTAAGCGAGAGGCATCCAATAAAGTTCGTGACCATTGCGATCACCCCTACCCTGACGGGCGTTCGGGTGTCCTGCCGCGCATAAAATCCGGGCGCCAGCACTTTCACCATAATGAACCCCGTCAGCCCAAAGGCATAAGCACGCAGTGCCGCGGCCCCCATCGCAGCGTCATGACTGTCAAATTTCCCGTACTGGAACAACGTACTCATGAGAGGCTCGGCCAGCACGCAGAGGCCGACCGCCGCGGGGATAGTGACCGCGAGCACATTGCGCAAGGCAAAATCCATCGTCGCAGAAAACATTGCGGCGTCGCCGTCGGCGTGATGGCGGGATAGGCTCGGCAGGATCACAGTGCCAAGCGCGATGCCGAAAATGGCCAGCGGAAACTCCATGAGTCGGTCAGCGTAATACAACCAACTGATGCTGCCGGGCTGAAGAAAAGAGGCCATAAAGGTATCGACCAGAAAATTTATCTGCGCGATCGATACGCCAAACACTGCGGGCCCCATGAGTCCCATGATGCGTCGGACGGCCGGGTGGCGCGGCCGCAATGTCAGCCTCGGCAACATGCCCATCCGCCAGACCGCCAACAATTGAATACCCAATTGCAGGAAGCCCCCCACAAATACGCCAATCCCCAACGCAATAATGGGCTCTTCGAGTTTTGGCGCCAGCCACACAGTCGCGACAATAAACGCCACATTGAGTAAAGCGGGGGTCACAGCTGGTATCGCGAACCGGCCGAAAGTATTCAGGACCCCGCTCAGCAGTGCGGTCAGCGCGATAAACAGAAGGTAGGGGAACGTGAGCTGGAGTAGCTCGACTCCGAGCATGAACTTATGCGGGTCCTGCCTGAACCCGGGCGCAAACACCGTGATGATGTACGGCGCGCTAAAAATTCCGACGGTCACGAGGACCATCACAACCATCGCGAGCGTGCTGAATACGTCGTCAATCAGCGCACGTAGCCCCTCGTCGGAAGTCGAGGCTCGGTAATGGGATAAAACAGGAATAAAGGCTTGGGAGAATGCCCCTTCAGCGAACAGTCGCCGAAAAAAATTGGGCACCCGGAAAGCAACGACAAATGCGTCCATTGCGCCGCCCGCGCCGAAGACCACCGCGATCAGACTGTCCCTCACCAGCCCGAGAATGCGTGAGATGAGCGTCATCTGCCCCACAAGAGCAGTCGAACGGAGAAGGGTCTTGGCCAGAATAATCTCCCGGATACTTTCAGGCAGAGGACGAACAGGCGGGCGGAGTATAGACGAACTGCCAAGCACGCAGGATTTTGGGATTGACTTGCGGCGCTGTGGATAGCATATTTCGCGGCCCTTATCCCGTTCTCTGGAGCCTCCGTTGGCCAACACCGCTCAAGCCCGTAAGCGCGCCCGTCAAGCTCAGAAGCACCGCGTGCACAACGCCAGCCGCCGCTCGCTGCTGCGGACCCGCATCAAGCAGGTCATCAAGGCGATCGATTCCGGTGACAAAACTGCCGCGCAGTCCGCCATGGCAGTTGCTACGCCGACCATCGACCGCATGGTCAAAACCGATATCATTCATCGCAACAAGGCCAACCGGCACAAGTCGCGACTGAATGCTCGCCTGAAGGCGATGCAAGCCGCTAACTAAGCTTGGCGCTCAAACGAGCGCCAAATTGTCGCGGTGGATAAGTTCGAGGTCGCGGAGGTAGCCCAATACCTCCTCAAAGCGTGCGCTTGGTAGCCCCTTGATCTGAATAGTCTCGCCGGCACTGTAATTAGCCAGGCCACGCGCCACCTCGGTGCCATCCGGACTGAGGCAAGACACGAGTTCTCCGCGCTCAAATTCGCCCTCAACAGCGGTTACGCCGACCGCCAGCAGGCTCTTGCCCTGCTCTCTCAATACCCTGCAAGCTCCCTCATCAAGCCGCAACGCACCGCGCACGTGGAGCGTACTGGCCAGCCATTGTTTACGTGCAGCAAGCTTGGTAGCAGGAGCCACCAGCAAAGTTCCTACGGCCTGGGCGGCCGCTATCGCGCTTAACACACCGGGCTCACGCCCACCCACGATGATGGTAGAGGTGGCGGAGCGTGCGGCGAGGCGCGCGGCGGTAATTTTGGTTCGCATTCCGCCTTT
>CANFVX010000334.1 GCA_947450495.1 Gammaproteobacteria bacterium | reverse complement strand
ATCCGCTCCCTGAACTCTTTCTGGTGATGGCCACCCAGAACCCGCTGGAACAGGAAGGCACCTATCCGCTGCCAGAAGCGCAGCTCGACCGGTTTCTGATGCACGTGACGGTCGGCTACCCGGCACAGGACGAAGAACGCCAGATTCTGGCGCTTGCCCGCAACGAAGCGCGACTCGCCATTCACGCCACACACGCCCCGCAGGTCATCCTGCCGCAGGCCAAGGTGTTCGAGGCGCGGCGCGATGTGCTCAACGTGCACATGAGCACCGCGCTGGAGCAATACGTGCTGGCGCTCATCTTCGCCACGCGCAACCCCGCCACGTACGGTCAGGACCTCACGCAATGGGTGCAGTACGGCGCTAGCCCGCGGGCCACCATTGCGCTTGACCGCTGTGCCCGCGCTCACGCCTGGCTGGCGGGCCGTGATTACGTCAATCCGGCAGACGTTCAAGCGATCGCGCCCGACGTCTTGCGCCACCGCGTCATCCTCAACTACGAAGCCGTGGCCGACGGAGTGACCACCGACCGCTTCATTGACGCCCTGCTCTCTCGCGTGCCCGTGCCCTGATAGTCGATGCGCGGCTTGTTTACTTCCGATCGCGCCACGGGTTCAGGCCGGCCTGAGTCCGTCACCGACACCGCACGCGTGCAACCCGTGCTGGCGGATCTCCTTGCCCAAGCTGGCCGTGCCAATGTGCTGCCGCCACTGGCGAGGCCCGCGCGTGCCCGCCAACACGGGCTCTTTAATGCGCCGTTGAAAGGTCGCGGAATGGAATACGCGGAGTCGCGGCCCTATCAGCCCGGCGACGATGTGCGCGCACTCGACTGGCGCCTGACGGCGCGGAGCGGCAAGCCACACACCAAACTGTTTCGCGAAGAACGGGAGCGGCCGGTGCTAATCGCCATCGACCTGCGGACTGCCATGACCTTCGCGACTCAAGGCGTTTTCAAGTCAGTGCAGGCGGCGAGAACGGCGGCCATGCTGGCGTTCAAGGCCGCACAGTCTGGCGATCGGGTAGGCGGTCTGGTGCTCGGGCCAGACCGACTGGACGACATGCTTCCGGCACGCGGGCAAATGGCGGTCACCCGCCTGCTGAAGAAGATCGTTGCTACCAGTACGGCGGCGGAGTCGGATGCGCTGTCGCTGAATACGCTCAGCGAACGGCTCCTGCGTCTCACCGCCCCGGGCAGCCTGGTGTTTGTGCTAAGCGATTTTCGAGATCTGGAAGACGATGCTCAACAAGCCCTCGCTCGGGTCGCGAGCAAGAGCCAGTTACACCTCATTGAAGTACATGATGCGTTTGAGGCCATGCTGCCGACGTTGCAGGCGCCATTACGCGTGACCCGCGGCGCTCAAAGCGCGGAAATCGAACTCGGCAACCGGGTGTTGTCTCGCGATTACCACGAACGCTACGCCCAGCGTCTGGCGGCACTCACGCATTTCTGCCGCGCACACCGCGCCGCGCTGACCAGTCTCAGCACCACCGACGATCCCCTGACCGAACTCCGCAAGGCCGCGTCGTGAACGCCATTGACCCGGCCAGCCTGCCCTTGCGCGACATCCATCTGCCTACCGCCATTGCCTGGTGGCCACCCGCGCCGGGCTGGTGGCTGCTGGCGATCACGCTGACGCTCGGCCCTTTGAGCATTGGCCTGTGGTGGCGCTGGCGACAACGCACGCGCCTGCGCCGCGACGCCCTGCTCGCCTTCGCGCAACTCAAAAGCGCCGGTTGCGGCGGGCACGAACTCGCGATCGGGATTTCGGAATTGTTGCGACGGGTCGCGCTGGCGCTGGACATCACAATGGACCAGCGGCAGTTGCTGGATGCGCAATGGCTAAGCCGCCTGGCGCTCATCGCGCCCGGCCTGAGCGACAACGACGCGCTTCGTGCGGCGCTCATCGAGGCGCCCTATAACCCGCACATCGCATACGACAGGGATGCCCTGCTGATGGCGGTAGAACGCTGGCTGCTCGCCCTGCCGCGCCGCGTGGTGAAACTGCACCATGTTTGAGTTTGCCTGGTTCTGGATCTGGTTGGTCTTGCCCCTGCCGCTGCTGGTTTGGCGCTATTGCCCGTCGCGCGCGCGGCTGGCGGAAGCGGGCCTGCGCGTGCCCGACCTTCGCGATTTTACCGCCGTAGAGGCCAGCGGGAGTCCGGCGCCACCGCGCGCCACGCGCCTCTTGTGGCCCTTGCTGGCCTGGCTGCTGTTGGTCGCTGCAGCGGCCAATCCGCGCTGGCTGGGCGAACCCGTGGGCGTGACTGCCTCCGGGCGTGACCTCATGCTGGTGCTCGACCTGTCACAGAGCATGGAGGTGAAAGACTTCATCCTCAAAGACAACGCGGTGGACCGACTTACCGCGTTGAAATCGGTAGCGAGCGACTTTATCCGGCGGCGCGAAGGCGATCGCATCGGGCTCGTGCTGTTTGGCGAGCAGGCTTATCTCAACGTCCCGCTCACGTTTGACCGCGCCACCGTGGAACGGATGCTCGGCGAAGCGGTTATCGGGATTGCGGGTCGCAGCACCGCGATAGGCGACGCCATTGGGCTGGCGGCAAAACGCCTGCGGGCCCAGAACGCCGAGCATAAAACCATCATCCTGATGACCGACGGCGCGAACACCTCCGGGCACGTGGAGCCGCGCCGTGCGGCGCAACTCGCGGCGCGCGAGGGACTAAAGATTTACACCATTGGCATTGGCGCAGACGAAATGCTGGTGCGCCAGTTGTTCGGCACCATCAAGGTCAATCCCTCTACAGATCTGGACGAAGATACTCTCCGCGCGCTGGCCGACACGACCGGCGGACGCTATTTTCGCGCCCGCGATGTCAACAGCCTGCAGGAGATTTATGCGGAGCTCGACCGCCTCGAACCCGTGGCGCGTGAGCAGGAACATTTTCGGCCGGTCCACAGCCTGTTCATCTGGCCTCTGGCCGGCGCACTGGCGCTGGCGGTCGGCATGTTGCTGCAACGCGCGGGCCGACCCCGATGAACGATTTACTCGCGAACTTCCATTTTCTGAGGCCGCTGTGGCTCCTCGGTCTGCTGCCGCTGTTCGCCCTGCTCTGGCGCTTGCAGACGCGTCGGGGCGGGCGTGAAGTCTTGCGTCAGTTCTGCGATCCCGCGCTCTTGCCTTTCATCGCGGCCAAGGGCGGGGAGGAAACGCGCCGCTGGCGTTTCTTCGCGCTCGCGCTTGGCGGCACCCTCGCCGTTTCCGCGCTGGCCGGGCCCACCTGGCGCCAACTCCCCCAACCGCTGTTTCGTGAAGACACCGCGCTGGTCATCGTGCTGGACCTCTCGCCGTCGATGCTGGCGACGGATCTGGCGCCCGATCGCCTGACCCGTGCACGCTACAAAATCAGGGATCTTCTCGCCGCGCGGCAACAGGGGCAGACCGCGCTGGTCGTGTTTGCGGGGCGCCCGTTCGAAGTCACCCCGCTGACCGACGATGTGAACACCATCAGTTCCCAGTTGGAGATCATGACGCCCGCCCTCATGCCCGTGCCGGGCAGCGACCTGCTGGGGGCCTATCAACACGCGTCCGCTTTGCTTCGACAGGCGGGACATACCGAGGGCGACATCCTGCTCGTGACCGATGGTGTCGCCTACGGTCAGCAATCCGCCCTCAACGACGCCGTGAGCAAAGAGCACTGGCGAGTGTCGATTCTTGGGATCGGCACGCCCGAGGGCGCTCCCGTGCCGCGCGCGGACGGCGGTTTTCTCAAAGACAGCGCAGGCGCGATGGTCATGGCGCGGCTCGATGACGCTTCCTTGCGAAGTCTGGCTGCTAGCGGTCATGGGCTTTATGTCGGCGTGCGCAACGACGATGCCGACATCAACGCGATACACCAACTCCTGGCGCGGGCGAGCCTCAATGGCAAAACCAGTGCGACCCGCCGCGTGAGCGAGCAATGGGATGAACTCGGACCCTGGCTCCTGT
>CANFVX010000333.1 GCA_947450495.1 Gammaproteobacteria bacterium | reverse complement strand
TGGTCGCGGCGATTGAACCAGAGTGGGTAACCGCCGCAGTCCCGAATCTCATCAAGCGCGCGCACTCCTTGCCCGCCTTTGACGCGGAGCGCGGCCGGGTGCTGGTTCGCGAAGAGCAGTCTTTGCAGGGACTGATCCTCGCCGCAGATGTGAGGGTGGATTACGCCACCATCGACGCTGACGCCGCGCGGGAAGTCTTCGTGCGGGAAGCGCTGGTAGGCCAGCAACTTGGCGTCATGCCGGGGTTTCTCGCGCATAACCTCAAATTGCTGGAAGAGGTGTCAGGCTGGGAGGCGCGCACGCGGCGGCTTGATTTGAAAGCCGACGACACCCAGCTGGCGCAGTTTTATCTGGACCGCCTGCCGGCTCACACGAGTAGTCGCAAGGCGCTGGCGCACTGGCTCGAAACCCGGGCCGAACACGACCGCCGTCTGCGCATGCGCTGGGAGCACGTGACGCGAGACGGGCTCGGGCCGCTGGAGAAGCATCTCTTCCCCGCACAACTGACCTTGCCTGGCGGCGCGCTGGCGCTGGCTTACGCCTTCGCGCCGGGGACACCCGACGATGGCGTAACGGTGACCGTGCCGCTCGCTGCCCTGCCGGGATTAGACGAAGGACAGTTTGAAAGACTGGTGCCAGGACTGCTGCGCGAGAAGATTTATGTCCTGCTGAAAGGCTTGCCCAAAGTGCACCGTCGGCTGGTCTCGCCGATGAATGATTTCGCGACAGCGCTCACTTCCGCGCTCGAAACCGAAGCCGGCCCGCTGGCCGAGGCGCTGACGGCGCTCGTTCGTCGGATGACCGGCACCGAGATTCCTGCGGAGGCTTGGCAGGCTCAGACATTGCCGTCACATCTGCAGATGCGGTTCGTGATCGTGAACGCGCAGGGTGAGGCGTTGGACGCCGGGCGCGACCTCGCGGAACTGCAGCGTGAGCACGCGGCCGCGATGGCCGACGCATTCCGCACCGCGCGCTGGACGCTGGTCGGCGAGAGCAAGAGCGGCTGGCCGTTTGGGGACTTGCCGAGCGAAACCGTCACGCGCGTGAACGGATTGCAGCTCAAAGGCTATCCGGCGCTCGTGCCGGCGACCAATCTGGTGGCCGTGCAGGTCTTGCAGGACGAGGCCAGCGCAAGCGCGATTCATGCGCGCGGTGTCGCGCGATTGCTCATGCTCACCGCGACCAATGAAACCAAGGCGCTGCGGCGAGAAGTGACGAGTCAGACCAGAATGCTGCTTGCGGCACCCTTGTTCGGCTGGCGCGACTTATTGGCGGACTGGTTAATCGAAACGGGCTACGTTTCCTGCCTCGAACCCGAGTTGCCGCGCAATGAAGCCGAGTTCAAAGAGGTGCTGAATCGCGTGCGCGGTCCGGTAACGCCGGCGGTGAGATCGCTGGTGGGAATCTTTGCCGAGCGCTTCACGCGGGGTGCGGCGCTGGCCGCGCGTCTGGATGACGTGCGAGAAGTTTTACTGCCGGCAGCGCGCCAGGATTTGCGCGCGCAGTTGAATGAATTGCTGGGGCCAGCGGGTCTCATCACCTGCGATGAGACCTTGCGTCGCCATTGCGAACGGTATTTGCGCGCGATGGAGATCAGGCTTGAACGGGCGCAACGCGAACCTCTGAAAGATGTTCGCAAGTTTGAGCAATTGGCCCCGGTGATTGCCGAATTCGCCAGCGAGGTTGATGCGGGGGCGACCGCAGGACAAGGCCATTACCGATATTTGATTCAGGAACTGCGCGTGGCGATTTTTGCCCCCGAGCTACGCACCGCCGAGCCGGTTTCCATTGCGCGTCTCGAGCAGTTGGCGAAGCGACGGCAGTCGGCTTAAGTCAGTCCCAGGATTCGCGCTTGAACGCTTCGCGGTCGCGGCGATCTTTCTTGCTCAGTTTGCCGTGGCGCGGGTCTTCTACCACGGCGGTCATGCGCAGGCGTTCAGCCAGCTCGCGCCGCGCCAGCACACTCGCCTCTGATTCCTGATAGAGCGTGGCGGCGATGCTGGCGCTTACCCGCTGGGAGGGAATGCCGGTGACCGTCACGTCGAGTACAAACGGCGGTTGCTTCACCATCATGCGGTCGCCCGGCCTGACCACCCGCGACGGCTTGGCCTCAATGCCATTCACATCGACGCGGCCCGCCTTGATGGCGTCGGCGGCGAGGGTGCGTGTTTTGAACAGGCGCACGCACCACAGCCATTTGTCTAATCGTTGTTCGTCCATATCGGCAAGTCATACACTGCCGAGGCCGCGCCGGCAATGGCGCTCAAACTTACAGCCTTAAGGATCCACCATGGCCGGAGAACGCGCGTTTATTCCGCTGCGTATTGCAGTGCTCACCAGTTCCGACAGTCGCACCGAAGAAAACGATACTTCCGGCAAACTGCTGGTGCAGCGACTGACCGATGCGGGCCATATCCTGCACGACAAACGCATTGTTCGAGACGACATTTATCTGATTCGCGAGGCGCTATCGATCTGGATCGCGGATCCGCATTGCTCGGTGGTGCTGAGTACCGGCGGCACGGGCGTTACCGGACGCGACGGTACGCCGGAGGCGGCTGCCGTTCTGTTCGACAAGACAATCGACGGCTTCGGCGAAATGTTCCGGGTCTTGTCCTACGAACAAATCAAAACCTCCACGTTGCAGTCCAGAGCGCTCGCCGGCGTTGCGAACGGCACCTATATCTTCTGCCTGCCCGGTTCTCCCAGTGCCTGCGCGACGGGCTGGGATACCCTGATTTCCGCCCAGCTCGACTATCGCACTCGCCCCTGCAATCTCGCGGAATTGATGCCGAGATTGCTGGAACGTTGACGTCTTGCGCGTGGTGATGTGGCAGGCCTCACGCCTATAATGCTGCGCATGCAAAACATGATGACCTTGATCGGTGCGCTCGCTGCCGGAATGGCAGTGCTCGCCGGTGCGGTTGGCGCTCATGTGTTGCATCTGGAACCGGGCTCCGTGCGGGCGCATACCTACGACATCGCCGTGATTTATCTCCTCGTCCATGGCGCGGTGGTGTGCCTCGGTGGCTTGGTCCAGGTGGCGCGTCCTCGCCTGTGGTTTGTGGCGCGGGGCCTGATGGTCCTCGGCATGCTGCTGTTCTGCGGCGGCATTTTTATTTACGTCGGTGCCGGCTTCGATAAGCCGTTGCCGATTATCCCCATGGGCGGTATGAGCTTGATGGGGGGATGGTTGGTCGCAGCCTTCGCGGTCTGCGGCCAAGCTGTTTGCGACGCGGGCTTTGAAACTGCGCGCCTAACCGAGAAGGAAGTGGATTAAATGGGTCGTTTGCAACATGCGCAACTGGCTTGCCTGATGTTATTGCTGGGTGCGTGGCATGAGGTATCAGCTCGAAACTATCCGCTCAACGGCGAAGTCATTGGCGAGCTCGCGCTGACGACGACCGTCCGTACGGACACCATTGCGGATATCGCCCGGGCTTACAGTCAGGGCTACAACGAAATGCGCCTGGCCAACCCTGCTGTCGACCCCTGGTTGACCGGCGACGACACCGAGGTGGTGATTCCCAGCCAGTACGTGCTCCCGAAGGCCCCTCAGGACGGCGTCATTATCAATATTCCAGAGATGCGCATGTATTACTTCCCGGCCGCTGCCAAGGGCGTGCCACGCGAGGTCGCCACCTACCCGATCAGCATCGGCCGTCAGGATTGGTCGACCCCCCACGGCGCGACCACCGTGGTGAGCAAAGTGAAAGATCCGTCCTGGACGCCGCCTGCCTCGATCCGCAAGGAACACGCCGCCCAAGGGGAAATCTTGCCGGCGGTGGTGCCGCCTGGCCCCAAAAATCCGCTCGGCGCGTTCACGCTTAAACTGGGTTTTTCCGGCTATATGATTCATGGCACGGACAAGCCTTTTGGCATTGGCATGCGCGTCACCCACGGTTGCATGCGGATGCATCCGCAGGACATTGCCACCGTATT
>CANFVX010000332.1 GCA_947450495.1 Gammaproteobacteria bacterium | reverse complement strand
TCGCCTGGAAGTGGGGCCGCGCAGCGCGGGCGCGATGCCGGGCCCGGTGTGCTACGACCTCGGCGGCACCGAACCCACCGTGACCGACGCCGACGTGGCGCTGGGCTACATTTCACCAGACACCTATTTCTCAGGCCGCATGCCGCTCAACCGCGCCAAGGCCATCGCCGCGATTGAGCAAAAAATTGCCCAGCCGCTCGGCGTGTCCGTCGATGAAGCGGCGGCGATGATTCGCAATATCGTGGAAGAAAACATGGCCTCGGCCATCAAGCGCGAAGTGCATCTGCGCGGCTATCGGCCGGAAGACTTTGTGCTGTTTGCTTTCGGCGGCGGCGGCCCGACGCATGTCGCGGGCTATCGCGCGGATGTGCCGGTGGCGGTCATTTTCCCGCAGTCGCCGGTGTTCTGTGCGCTCGGCAGCTCCGTGATGGACATCATGCACGTGTACGAAGTCTCGCGGCGGATGATGTTTATGGCGCCGCTGACCGAAAAATTCTCCACCGACTACGAGAACTTCAACAGCGCGGTGCGCGGGCTGGTGGAGCAGGCGCGCATCGACCTCACGGCCGAAGGTTTCTCGGCCGACAGCGCGCTGTATCAACTCGAACTCGACATGCTTTACGGCGGCCAGGTGCACGTGAAGCGCGTGTCGGTGCCGGGGCTCTACATTGAAGGCGAAACGCAGATGCAGGCAATCTACGACGCCTTCGCAACCGAGCTCAGCGAAGCGTTCAGTCCGCACGTGGTGAATCGCCCGGGCGGGGTGTATCTCGACAACATCGTGCTGAAAGCCATCATCCAAACCGAAAAAATGGAGCTGCCGGAACTGCCAATGAATCCGCCGGACGCCAGCGCCGCGCGGATCGGGGCCCGCGACGCCTATTGGCCTGAACTGAAGGCGCGGACGGAAACGCCGGTCTATCGCTTCGAAGACATGCGTCCCGGTTATCACATTGAAGGGCCGTCGCTGGTCGACGCTGAGTTCACCACGCTGGTGGTGCCGCCCGGTCAGTCCTTCCGCATCGATAGTCGGGGCTTAGGGCTGCTTGAGTACATCGCCACTGGCGCCACGGGAGAATCCGCATGAGCTACCCCACCGTCGAAGAAAAACTTGCCGCGCTGAAAGTGGCGCCGGCCACCGAACACGAACTCGAATGCATCAAGCTCGTGTCGCGCGGCAATTACGAGATCGCGCTACAGCGCACGGCCGACATCCTGGACGAAGGCTATGAAGTCTTCATGCGCTCCTCGCGCAGTTCCATGGGCGTGGCGGGCGACTCCATCGTGGCGATGTTCACCGCCGCCGGCGATTTGGTGAATGCGTCCGCCGGCACCTACCTGCACGCCATCATTCCGCCGATCGTCATCAAATACGTCCTGAAAAAATATCAGGAGAATCCGGGCATCGAAGACGGCGACATCTTCTACACCAACGACGCCCTCTACGGCGGCATTCACAACCCCGACCAAACCGCGATCATGCCGGTGTTCTTCGAGGGCAAGCTGGTGGCGTGGACGGCGGCGCTCTCGCACACCACCGAAACCGGCGCCTGCGAGCCGGGCGGTATGCCGGTCTCCGCGACCTCGCGTTTTGAAGAAGGCATGAATCTGCCGCCGATGAAAATTGGCCGCAATTTCCGCATCAACAACGACATCATCGAGTTGTTCAGCGCGTTTGGCATTCGCGCCGAAGCGAACGTCACGGTGGATCTCAAGGCCCGTTGCACCACCGCCGACCGCGTGCGACTGCGCATTCAGGAAATGTGCGCGCGCGACGGCGCGGACTTCGTCACCGGCCTGTTCCGGCGCATGTTGATGGAAGCTGAGTCCGGCGCGCGCAAGCGGCTCACAAGCTGGCCAGACGGCGTGTATCGCTGCGCCAACTTCAGCGACGCGGCGGGGCTGAAGCGCGGCCTCATCCGTAACTGCTACATGACCATGACCAAGCAAGGCGATCACCTGACGATCGACTTCACCGGCACCAGCCCGGAAAACCTCTCCAGCTACAACGCGCATCCGCAGGCGGTGGTGGGGCATCTGGCGAACTACATCTACGAATACGTGTTTCACGACCTGCCGATTTCCAGCGCCACCTTCGCGCCCATCGACTTTATTTTCCCGGAAGCGAGCTGCCTCTCGCCCACGCCGCGCGCCGCCACCAGCAACGCGGTGATGATCTGCACCGGCGCGATGAGCGCGATTGCCAACTGCGTGTCGCGCGCGCGCTTCCCCAGCCAGGAATGGAAGCAGGCCACGGCCTCGATGGGCAACGGCGGCAACGCGCCGGTGATCGCCGGCGTCTCGCAGTGGGACATGCCCTTCGCGGACATGATCGCCTACACCATCAACACCGAAGGTCAGGGTGCGCGCTGCACCCACGACGGCATGGACGCTTACGGTTTTCCCTGGTGCGCGTTCGGTCGCGCGCCGGACGTCGAGAGCATGGAAAACGAGTTCCCGATGCTGGTGCCCTTCAGCCAGCACTGGCCGGATTCCGGCGGCCACGGCAAATATCGCGGCGGCTGCGGCACCGCGCAGTTCTGGTCGACGCACCACGTGCCCATGCTCTATTTCATGTCGATTGCGGATAACTCCTCGGTGCAAACCCCGCAGCCGCTGTTTGGCGGCTATGCGCCGCCGACCGTGCCGGGGCTGTGCATCAAGGACACCAAGGTCACCGAACTGCTGGCGAATCTGGAAGGCGGCAAACTCGATTTCGCCGGCATGGTGGCCGGTCAGTTTGGCGAGGTCACCACCGAGCCGTTTGGCCGCACCACCCGCCCGATCATGGGCGACCAGACGATTGCCATCCTGCTTTCCACCGGCGGTGCCGGCTATGGTGACCCGCTGGACCGCGACCCGGCCGGCGTGCAGGAAGACATCATCAAAGGCCTGTGTTCGGAATGGAGCGCGCGCCAGATTTACCGCGTGAGCTGGGACGCCGCCCGCGAACGGGTAGATCCCGAGGCCACCGCCACACTGCGCGCCGAGGCCCGCGCCGAGCGTTTGAAGCGCGGCGTGCCGTATGCGGAGTTCGAAGCCGAGTGGCTGAAGCGCCGCCCGCCGGAAGACATTTTGAGCCTCTACGGCAGCTGGCCCGACGCCAAGCCGCTGGGCCCGGCCTTCCGCCCATGAGCGCGAAGCCGCCGCGCAAACGGGTGCAGGCCATGGCGCAAGGGCGCGGCGCCGGCGAACGTCTGGTGGTGCCCCTGGCGCTGGCCACGGCGGCGCAAATTTCGGCGCGTCCGCTGGACGAGTTCTTTACCGATCCCACCCAGCTCGCCAACGGCCTGCTGGAGCTGCAGCGCGCGATTGGCAGCGAAGCCATAGTGGTGGCGCTGGGCGATGGCTTTGAGCGCGCTTCAGGTAATCAGCTGGATCTCGCAGCCCTCGATCAGCCGGGCAGCCGTCTTCATACCGCGCTCGAAGCCACGCGCCGCTTGCGCGCCACGCTGGGCGACAGGGTCGCGCTGCTGGCCGGCGTGTCCGGGCCGGCGCGTTTGAGTCAGGATTTCGGCGTCGACATGAGCAGCGCCGGCAGCGCCTTTGGCACCATCGTGAAAGCGTTTTTCGAAGCCGGCGCGGATCTCATTCTGTGTCTGGATGAAGCGCCGGCGACCGACGTCGATCTGTGGCAGGACGCGCTCAAAACCTTCGGCAATATCGCCCGCTTTCACCGCGCGCTGCCGCTCTGCTGGGGCAGCGGTGGGCCGTTCCCCTCGCCGCAACTCGTGGCGCTGGACGCGCCTTCGCCGGTCGCCGCCGGCATCGTCACCACCGCCGAGCCGGTCGCGGCCGACGCCAGCATTGAAGCGTTACGCCACTGGGTGGCGAGCGTCAGCGTTTAAGCAGAGAGTCTTATGAGCGCTCCCGCCTACTGGAATCAGGCCGCCGAAACCATCGCGCCCATCGAACTTGCCCGCGAGACCCTGCACAAGCTGCAGCAGCAGCTGGCCTATATTT
>CANFVX010000331.1 GCA_947450495.1 Gammaproteobacteria bacterium | reverse complement strand
CAATTTACTGGGATGAAGAATCACTGGGAATGAGCTTCGAAGAACGCGACATTCCGGAGCACATGTCTGCTGAATGTGCCGAATTGAGGGAAGCGCTCGTAGAGGTTGCCGCCGAGTCGAACGAGGAAATGACGGAGAGATATCTGAACGGAGAGCCGCTTTCAGTCTCGGACATTAAATCTGGACTCCGCGTTGCGACCCTCCGAAACGAGGTGGTTCTCGTCCTCTGTGGCTCCGCATTTAAGAACAAAGGCGTTCAGGCGATGCTTGATGCCGTGGTTGAATATCTCCCTGCTCCGAACGACGTCCTAGGCATCAAGGGCGAATTAGAAGACGGGAGTGAAGACCGCCGATTTGCGTCCGACTCGGCGCCCTTCGCTGCTCTGGCGTTCAAGATCGCAACGGATCCCTTTGTCGGAACGCTGGTGTTCTTTCGCGTTTACTCAGGAATCCTCTCATCCGGCGACTCGGTGTACAACCCGGTCAAGAGCCGCAAGGAGCGAATTGGACGGCTTTTGCAGATGCACGCGAACTCGCGTGAAGAAATCAAAGAGGTTCGCGCCGGCGACATCGCGGCAGCCGTAGGCATTAAAGATGTCACAACCGGCGACACGCTCTGCGCACTCGACAGCATCATCACTCTAGAACGCATGGATTTCCCGGAGCCAGTAATTGCCGTTGCAGTTGAGCCGAGGACCAAGGTTGATCAGGAGAAGATGGGCATGGCATTGCAGCGTCTGGCCGCAGAAGATCCCTCGTTCCGCGTCTCTACGGATGCCGAGTCTGGACAGACGATTATCGCTGGAATGGGTGAGCTCCACCTCGAAATTATCGTGGATCGCATGCGGCGCGAATTCAAAGTTGAGGCTAACGTCGGCAAGCCCCAGGTCGCATACCGCGAGACTATCCGAGCCGTAGTCGAAAAGCAGGAAGGCAAGTTTGTGCGCCAGAGCGGCGGTCGCGGCCAATACGGGCACGTGGTCATCAAGATGGAGCCTAACGAAGCCGGCAAAGGGTTCGAATTTGTGAATGGCATTGTGGGCGGCGTGATTCCAAGGGAGTACGTGCCGGCGGTGCAAAAGGGAATGGAAGAGGCGATGCAGAGCGGCGTTATCGCTGGGTATCCCATGGTGGATGTTAAGGTGACGCTCTTCGATGGCTCGTACCACGATGTCGATTCAAACGAGATGGCTTTTAAAATCGCGGGTTCGATGGCTTTTAAGGATGCTGCGCAAAACGCAAAGCCCGTGTTACTTGAGCCCGTGATGAGCGTGGAAGTTGTTACCCCGGAAGATTACGTTGGAACCGTTAACGGAGACCTGAATCGGCGGCGCGGGATGCTTGAGGCGTCAGAAGACTCGCCCGCTGGCCGCGTAATCAAAGCCCAAGTGCCGCTTTCCGAGATGTTCGGCTATTCAACGGACCTTCGGTCAGCAACGCAGGGGCGCGCAACCTACACCATGGAGTTTTCCCGGTACGTAGAAGCGCCCAAGAGTGTGTCCGAGACAGTATCCAAGCGTTACTGAAAAATAAAATTACCATTATTTCTGCCTAATACAGATTACGACGAAGAGGGTTAAGCGCCATGGCCAAGGAGAAATTTGAACGTAACAAGCCGCACGTAAACGTAGGCACGATCGGTCACGTTGATCACGGCAAGACGACGTTGACGGCAGCGCTGACGGTGGTTACGGCCAAGAAGTTCGGTGGTGAAGCCCGCGCGTACGACCAGATTGACAACGCGCCGGAAGAGAAAGCGCGCGGCATTACGATTGCGACGTCGCACGTTGAATACCAGAGTGACAACCGTCACTACGCGCATGTTGACTGCCCCGGCCACGCGGACTACGTGAAGAACATGATTACGGGTGCGGCTCAGATGGACGGCGCGATTCTGGTGTGCTCTGCGGCCGACGGCCCGATGCCGCAGACTCGCGAGCACATTCTGCTGGCCCGTCAGGTTGGTGTGCCTTTCGTGGTGGTTTACATGAACAAGGCGGACATGGTTGACGACGCCGAGTTGCTGGAACTGGTTGAGATGGAGCTTCGCGAGCTGCTGTCGATGTACAAGTTCCCTGGCGACGACACGCCTGTGGTGGTTGGCAGCGCGCTGAAGGCGCTGGAAGGCGACGAGAGCGAGATTGGCGTGCCGTCGATTTGGAAGCTGATTGCGGCGATGGACAGCTATATTCCGCTGCCTGAGCGTCCGGTCGATATGCCGTTCCTGCTGCCGATTGAAGACGTGTTCTCGATTTCCGGCCGCGGCACGGTCGTAACGGGCCGGGTTGAGCGCGGTATTGTGAAGGTTGGCGAGGAAGTTGAAATCGTCGGCATCAAGGACACGGTCAAGACGACGTGCACTGGTGTTGAGATGTTCCGCAAGTTGCTTGACGAAGGGCGTGCTGGCGACAACGTTGGTGTTCTGTTGCGCGGAACGAAGCGGGAAGACGTTGAGCGTGGTCAGGTGCTGTGCAAGCCGGGCAGCGTGAAGCCGCATTCTCACTTTGAGGCTGAGGTGTACGTGTTGTCGAAGGAAGAGGGCGGTCGTCATACGCCTTTCTTCAACAACTACCGCCCGCAGTTTTACTTCCGGACGACGGACGTGACGGGTGCAGTTGAGTTGCCGAGCGGCGTTGAGATGGTGATGCCAGGCGACAACATCAAAGTGACGGTGCAGTTGATCAATCCGATTGCGATGGAAGAAGGTTTGCGCTTCGCGATTCGCGAAGGTGGCCGTACCGTCGGTGCCGGCGTCGTCGCCAAAATCATCGCTTGATAATTTAAAACCCGGGCCAAAACTCATCGGGTGCGCCTCCGGGCGCTCAAGCATTCACCCACCGGCTTAACGCCGGCAGGATGTAGGTAGTTATATGAATCAGCAGGTCATCAGGATCCGTCTCAAAGCTTTCGATCATCGCTTGATCGATCAGTCGACGCGGGAAATCGTCGAAACCGCTAAGCGTACGGGCGCCCAAATCCGCGGGCCAATCCCGCTGCCTTCGAAGACGGAGAAGTTCACAGTGCTGGTGTCCCCGCACGTCGACAAGGACGCGCGAGACCAGTACGAAATCCGGACGCACAAGCGTCTGCTCGACATCGTGAACCCGACTGATAAAACCGTTGACGCGCTGATGAAACTCGACCTCGCCGCTGGCGTGGACGTCCAAATCAAGCTGAACTAAGAGCAAACGCCATGGCACTCGGACTAATTGGACGCAAGTTGGGCATGACCCGCGTGTACACAGAAGATGGCGCCGCCATCCCCGTGACCGTTGTGGAAGTTGAGCCCAACCGCGTCATGCGCGTAAAAACGCCGGAAAGTGACGGCTATCGAGCCGTTCAGGTCACCACTGGCGGGAAGCACCGTAACCGCATCACGAAGCCCGAGGGCGGGGAATTCGCAAAAATCGCCGTTGAGGTCGGTCGCGGCCTATGGGAGTTCCGCCTTGCGGACAGTGAGGGCGCCGAGCTCCAAGCGGGTGGCGAAGTCCGGGTGAGTCTTTTCGAACAGGGCGCCTTGGTCGACGTCACCGGAGTAACCATCGGCAAAGGCTTTGCGGGCACGATCAAGCGGCACAATTTTTCGATGGGTGATGCGACTCACGGTAACTCGCTGTCGCACCGCGCCCCCGGTTCAATCGGTCAGCGCCAAACGCCGGGCCGAGTGATCAAGGGAAAGCGCATGTCTGGCCATATGGGCGACAAGCAACGCACTGTTCAGCGTTTGCAGGTGGTGCGTGTCGACAACGACCGTAACCTGCTGTTGATCAAGGGAGCTCTCCCGGGCGCGCGCGGCGGCGACGTTCTCATCAAGCCCAGCGTCAAAGCGAAGAATTGAAGGCACTAACCATGGATCTCCAACTACACTCATTTGACGGCGGCGCCGTTACCGGCTCGGTCGCCGTAGACGAAACCGTGTTCGGCCAGCCTTATCGAGAAGGCTTGGTGCATCAGGTGGTCACAGCCTATTT
>CANFVX010000330.1 GCA_947450495.1 Gammaproteobacteria bacterium | reverse complement strand
TGTCCGGGACTTAAATTTGAGGATCCGCGTCTCGACCGATTTATGGCCGCACCGCCGCGTTGCTCGCCGGAAGCCGGTTGGGCGACGGTGCCGGCGGAGGCCGGCAAGCTCGTGTTGTTTGAAAGTTGGCTGCGCCACGAAGTGCCGGCAAACCGGGTTCGTGGCGAGCGCGTGAGTATCAGCTTTAACTACAACTGGTTTTGAGCCAGACGGGATATTCGCTTAGCGCGCGTTACGCAGCGCTGCGATGCGCGCTTCCAGCGGCGGGTGGCTGGCGAAATAGCGCAACCAGCTCCCGCGACCGTTGCCGGAGATCCCGAACGCCGCCACCCGCTCCGGTAGCTGCGCCGGCATTTGCGCGGCTTGCAGGCGTTCCAGGGCGGCGATCATTTTCTCGCGCCCCGCCAGCGTGGCGCCGCCATGGTCGGCGCGAAATTCACGCTGACGCGAGAACCAGGCCACCACTACCGACGCCAGAATGCCAAGGGCGATCTCCAGCACGAAGAACGTGACGTAATACGCGGGACCTGGCCCTTCTTCCTGCTTGAAGACCACACGGTCGATGAACCAACCGACCGCGCGCGCAATCACGATCACGAAGGTATTGAGGACGCCCTGAATCAAGGTCAGCGTGACCATGTCGCCGTTGGCGATGTGCGCGACCTCGTGACCCAGCACAGCCTCCGCTTCGTCGGCGCTCATTTGCTCGAGGAGGCCGGTGGAAACGGCCACCAGCGCGGCGTTACGGTTCCAGCCGGTGGCGAAGGCGTTGATGTCTTCAGCCTCATACACCGCTACCTCCGGCATCCCGATTCCTGCTCGGTCGGCCTGCCGGCGCACGGTGTCGAGCAGCCAGCGCTCGGCGGCGTTGGCGGGGGTTTCAATCACCTTGGCCCCAACGGCCATCCGCGCGGTCCATTTCGACATGAACAGCGAAATGAAAGCGCCGCCAAAGCCGAAGACCACGGCAAAGCCGAGCAAGCCTGTGAAGTTCATGCCTTGGGCGGTGATAAAGCGATCGACCCCCAGCAAATGGGCTGCCGCCGACAAAGTCACCAGCACCGCGAGGTTGGTGACCAGAAAAATCCCGATTCGTCTCATGTGATTACTTCCTTTCCAAGACTGAAAAATCAAAATTCTATGGATTCCTGATCGAACGACTTAGCGGTCGCGTCACGCCGGCGAGCGACGTTGCGACCGGTGCGACGACTGGTCGTGCGGCCGGCCCGGTCACAGGCCAAATCAATGGCGAGATAGAGGTCGTCCGACTGTTGCGCCACGACCACCGCCGGCTGCCCGGGCAGGCTCAACCTGACCGTGCAGCGCTTGTCGATACCGCCTCGCGGCCCGTTCTGGTCGCTCAGACGGATCGCCGAGCGCAAGACGTAATCACCCAGCGACCCCAAGGCCAGCCGAAGCCGACGTTCGGTCCAGTCGCGGATGGCGGGGGTAAGCGTGAAACCGCTGCTTTGAATATCGATGCTCATGGGAATGCTCCTGCCTAAAGGGCCTCGTTGATGACGAAGGCCATTGTGTGATTCACATACACATCGAGCTAGTCGAATATAATTTATTAATCATCAGGAAAAATCTGAGTAATAACAGAATGCCCTCGCTCAATTTCAAACATCTCAGATACTTCTGGACCGTCGCGCAGGCCGGCAGCATTGCCCGCGCCAGCGCTCAGTTACACGTGACTCCCCAGTCCATCAGCAGTCAGTTGGGGGAACTCGAACAAGCGTTGGGCGCGAAGCTGCTCAAACGGGTCGGGCGTGGTCTGGAAATCACCGAGTTGGGGCGACGCGTTGCCAGCTATGCCGAGGAGATTTTTGGCCTGGAGGACGAATTAGTCGGGATCGTCAAAACCCACGATCGACGCACCGCCTCAAACTATCGTGTGGGCGTGGCGGATTCGGTGCCGAAGTCCCTGACCTACAGCGTGCTCGCGCCTGCCTTGCAGTTGAGCGAGCCGGTACGACTTATCTGTCGGGAGGGTCCGCTGGTCTCGCTACTGGCGGACCTCGCGGTGCATCGTCTGGATATGGTGATCGCCGACCGCCCGGTGCCGCCAGATTTGAAAGTTCGCGCTTTCAATCATCTGCTGGGATCTAGCGAGCTGGCGGTCTTTGGCACGCCGGCGCTTATCCGGAGCCTGAAAGGGCGATTCCCTGCCGCGCTGGATAAAGCGCCATTTCTGCTGCCCGGAAGGGCGGTGGCGATCCGTCCGTTGCTTGAACAATGGTTTGACGAACAGGATGTTCGGCCGCAGATCGTGGGTGAGTTCGACGATAGCGCGCTCCTGAAAGCTTTCGGGCAGGCGGGCACTGGTCTGTTCGTCGCGCCGGCCGTGATTGCCGATTACGTTTGCCGCCAACACGGCGTGAAGGTTTGGGGGCGTATCGAGACGGTGATCGACCACTTCTATGCGATTTCGACCGAGCGCCGTTTGCGTCATCCGGCCACGCTGGCGATTAGTGAGGTGGCGTCCAGAGAAGTGTTTGGGCTGGGTGAGAGCATGCCCAAGCTGCGCCGGCGCCGGACTTGATGTGTCCTGCCTCAGGCGGTTGCGAAAGGCTCACGTTGTGAGCCTGTCTCCGGCCAGCATGAGGGCGTCCCGGGTTTACCTTGGCCTGCCCCTGATGAGGCCGCTAGACTCTCCGCCTCTGACTGTTTGGCCATGTACCTACGATGAATTCAGCTTCTATTGATCTTCGCTATATGGAACGCGCTTTCGCATTGGCCGAGGCGGCAGGACGGCAGGGCGAGGTGCCGGTGGGCGCGCTGATCGTGCGGGAAGGCGAAGTGCTAGGCGAAGGTTGGAATCGGCCCATCAGCGAGGCCGATCCCACGGCGCATGCCGAAGTGGTGGCGTTGCGGGCGGCGGCTAGCAGACTGGGCAATTACCGCCTCACCGGCGCCACGCTCTACGTCACGCTAGAGCCTTGCGCCATGTGTAGCGGGGCCATTATCCACGCCCGTCTGGCGCGGGTGGTGTTCGGGGCCTTCGACCCGCGCACGGGAGCGGCGGGGTCGGTGCTGGAGGTTCTCAATACCAACCGACTTAATCACCGCGTGGACATCACGGGCGGCGTGCTGCAAGCAGCCACTGCCGCCCAGTTACAACAGTTTTTCAGGGCCAGACGATGAGCAATTTGATTCCACACGATGCGACGCATCTCAATGCACTGGCCAGCGCACTGGGCGCGGCCTTGCTGGCCCGTGGCTGGCTGCTGGCCACCGCCGAATCCTGCACCGGCGGCGGCATCGCGGCGGCCGTCACCGAAATCGCCGGGAGCTCAGGCTGGTTCGAGCGCGGTTTCGTCACGTATTCCAATGAGGCCAAGCAGGAACTGCTGGGCGTCAGCGCGCAAACCCTTGCCCGGGTCGGCGCGGTGAGCGAAGAGACCGCGGCAGAAATGGTGGCCGGTGCATTGCGGGGCTCAAAGGCGTCAATCGCGGTCTCGGTCACCGGTATTGCCGGCCCCGGCGGCGCGAGCCCCGGTAAGCCCGTAGGCACAGTGTGCTTTGCTTACGCGCTGTCGACAGGCGCGCCGTTGACCCGCCGGCTCGTGTTTGCCGGCGATCGGGCGGAGGTCAGGGCGCAAACAGTGGCTACCGCATTGCTTGGCCTGCTCGCGTTGACCGAAGGTCGCGAGGTACCCACCACGCGCTGACCGTCACCTGCATGCCTCGGCCACCGCTGAACTGGCGGGTTGGCTGTGCAATAATTCAGCGGCGTCCTCGCCGCACGCACTTCATCAAATCCACAGGGGAATTCCATGGACGACAATCGTAAAAAAGCCTTGGGCGCGGCGTTGGCCCAGATTGAAAAGCAGTTCGGCTCTGGTTCCATCATGCGCATGGGCGGTGCCAATGCGGTACGCGACATCGAAGTCGTGTCTACCGGCTCTCTGAGCGTGGACCTCGCGCTCGGGGTGGGCGGTCTGCCTCGGGGACGCATCGTTGAAATCTT
>CANFVX010000329.1 GCA_947450495.1 Gammaproteobacteria bacterium | reverse complement strand
CTTTATTGGCGTGAAATCTGCCACGCAGCACACCGGATTCAGTCGTCTGGTGGAGCAGTTGCCGGGCCATCCACACGACATCATCACTGCCCCCAACACCGAGGGCTATAACTGGTCAGGTACGGTACCTGAAGGCAGTTACTTTGTGATGGGCGATAATCGCGACAACAGTCGGGATTCCCGCTTCTGGGGCTTTGTCCCCGATGAGAACCTGGTCGGCAGAGCTTTTATGATTTGGATGAACTGGGACCGCGGCCCTGACCTCGGCCGAATCGGTACCTTTCTAAAGTAAACGGGAGCCCTGTGATATGAAATTTCAGAGAGGCAAACAACGAGGTGTGAGTCTTGGTGGGCTACTTTTCTGGTGCGTACTGCTGGGCGGCGCCGCGTTGGTCGGGATGAAACTGTTCCCGCTATACAGCGAAAAAATGAAAGTCGATCAGGCCATGGTCAAAGTGGCGGCCATGGCCAGCGGTTCGTCGACCAAGGCGGAACTCGCCAAAGCCATGATGCGACAGTTTGAAGTCTCTGACGTCAGCCGATGGACCGATGTCCAGTTCGCCGCACTGCTGAAGGCGGGTCCTACAGGCGTTGGCCGTCAACGGGCAATGGCGCTGGACTATGAATTGCGTAACCCGTTCTTTGGCGATCTGGATATTCTGCTGAAGTACCACAAGGTAGTGCCGCTGCCGCCGGGCGACGGCGCGGAATAAACGGAATCCTGATCGACGTTGAAATCACTTAAATACGCGTTCAAAGATCCGTCACTGCTAGCGGTCGCGCTTACCCATCGGAGCGCGGCCACCAGGCACAACGAACAGCTCGAATTTCTTGGCGATGCCCTGTTGGGGTTCATCATTGCCGATGAAATTTGCCTGCGCTACCCGGACGCTGCCGAAGGCCCTCTTACCCGGTTGCGCGCGTCCTTGGTGAACCGCGACACGCTGGCCGAAATCGCTCGCGAGCTGAATGTGGGCGATTTTCTCAGGCTGGGGGAGGGCGAACTTAAAAGCGGCGGGTGGCGTCGCGACTCCATCCTCGCCAACACGCTGGAAGCCATCGTTGCCGCGATTTATCTGGATGGCGGCATGGAGTCTTGTCGGGCGGAAGTTCACCGCTGGTTTGCCGCGCGGTTGATCACGCACCGCCCGGAAACGGCCCGCAAGGATGCCAAAACTGAACTGCAGGAATATCTGCAGGGTCGAAGGCTGGACCTTCCTGTTTATCGCACCCTGGAGGAAGAAGGGCCCCCTCACCTGCGTCGCTTCAAAATCGAATGCGCCGTGACGGGTCTCTCGCCTGTGGTGGTTGAGAGCGAGAGTCGGCGGAGTGGCGAACAGGCGGCGGCACGAATCGCATTGACACAACTTATTGGCGAGAAGGCATGAGCGATATTAACGACGGTGCGCCCTTTGCAGGGCGCTGTGGGCGAGTGGCGATTATCGGACGCCCCAACGTGGGCAAATCAACTTTGGTCAACCGGATCGTGGGGCAGAAAATTGCGATTACGTCCCGTCGCCCGCAAACCACCCGGCACCGCGTACTGGGCATCACGCAAGCGGAGGGAGCGCAACTCGTTTTCTCCGACACACCCGGCTGGCAACCGCGCCCGCGCACGGCGATGGACAAGCTGATGAACCGCCAAATCGATCTCGCCCTTACCGAGATGAACGCGGTCTTGATGGTCGCGGATGCGAGAGCATGGCGTGAAGACGACGATCCGGTTGCGGAATGGCTACAAAGCTCGAAATGCCCGAAATTTCTGGCGCTTAACAAGATCGATCGCATCGAAGACAAGCGCCTTCTGCTGCCGCTGATTCAGGGCTTGGCAGAGCGCCTGCCAGACGTGGAGATTGTGCCGATTAGTGCGCTGAAAGGGCGGGGCATTAGCGAACTACTGAGAAGTCTCGCGAGGGTCATGCCAGAAGGCGAGGCTGAGTTTCCGGAAGATCAGGTAACCGATCAGTCGGAGCGCGCACTGGCGGCTGAATTGATTCGTGAACAGTTAATGCGCCAACTTGGGGAAGAACTTCCCTATGCCGCACACGTGGCCGTGATGGCTTTCGAAGACCGACCGACCGTGACCTACATCGAAGCCGAAATCTGGGTCGAGAAAGCCGGACAAAAAGCGATCGTCATTGGTCGACAAGGTGCGCGTCTCAAGGAGTTGGGGACGGCGGCACGCGTCGCACTCGAACAAATGCTGGGGCGCCCCGTATTTCTGCAGACACACGTCAAGCAGAAGGAAGCATGGACGCAGGATCCGTTCTCTCTGTCCCGAATTGAATTAGGCGGCGGTTAAGAAAAGGCCGACGCAAGTCCGTGGCGCTGGAGAGCCCGAAACGGGAAGATCTGGCCTATGTGCTTCATTCGCGTCGATTTCGGGAGAATAGTCTGCTGGTCGATGTGTTGAGCCGCGAACATGGACGTGCCTCCCTGATTGCGCGCGCGCCCTCCAAGGCAAAGTCACGCCTGGGGGAAAGCTTGCAGCCATTCCGTCTGGTGCAACTCACCTTCAGCGGCCGCGGTGATTTGTTCACACTCCATCAAGTTGAGCCAACGGGACCTTTGCGTTTTCTTCAGGGTGACCGTCTGCTCAGCGGTATGTATGTGAATGAGCTGTTAGTTCGGCTGACCGGGCGGGGCGAGGGAGAACAGCCCTTGTTTGACCTGTATGCGCAGATCATCGACGAGTTGGCCAGCGTGGTGCCGCTTGAACCCCTGCTGCGGAGATTTGAAGTCACCTTGCTGGAAGTCTGTGGCTACGGGCTGCCGCTGCATGAAACCTGGACCGATCAATTACCGGTCGCGCCAGATGCGCAGTATCGGTACGTGATTGAACAAGGCCCGGAACAAGTGCACGAAGAGGCCGGCAAAGCCAGCGTGAGCGGCGCGATGCTCCTCGCCCTCGCTGGCGAACTCGCGTTTACCGAGGAAACTTTGGCTCAGGCCAAGCACTTCATGCGGGGTGTGTTGCGACATTATTTGGGAGAAAAACCGCTGCACGCCCGTACGCTATTTACCTCTGATCGTTAGTCCGCATGCCTGACTCGGGACGTAACGGCTAGACTCTCCTTCTAATCCTGATCTGGAAATTGTCCGATGAGCGCCGAAACTGCGATTGAGCTTGGGGTCAACATCGACCATGTCGCGACGATTCGTCAGGCCCGCGGGACGCCTTATCCTGATCCCGTCGAGGCCGCGCAGATCGCCGAGGATGCCGGGGCCGATGGCATCACCATTCATCTGCGCGAGGACCGCCGCCACATTCAGGATCGTGACCTCGAGATCCTGAGTCGCACCGTCCGCGGCAGGCTCAATCTTGAAATGGCGGCGAGTGAGGAAATGCTGGGTATCGCGGAGCATTGGCGCCCATCGCATTGCTGTTTAGTGCCGGAACGCCGCGCCGAACTCACGACAGAGGGCGGGCTGAATGTCCTGGCTCAGCAGGTCCAATTGACCGACGTGCGAGTGCGTCTGGCAGAGGCCGGTATCATGCTGTCGCTGTTTATCAATCCGGATGCGCGCCAGATTGATGCCGCCGTGGCGATCGGCGCGCCTGCCATCGAACTTCATACTGGCCAATACGCCGACGCGCTGACGCCGCTCGAAGCCGAGCGGGAACTGAAGCGAATCGTCGAGGCCAGCGAATACGCCCATTCGTTAGGTCTAAGGGTCAACGCGGGCCACGGCCTGCATTACGGCAACGTGCAGGCCATCGCCCGCATCAGTCCTATCGTAGAACTCAATATTGGCCACGCCATCGTGGCGCGTGCCTTGTTTGTGGGATTGGGTAACGCGGTAAAGGAAATGAAAAACCTGATGACGGAAGCCAGACGATGATTGCCGGGTTGGGCATCGATATCGTAAAGACCGATCGCATTCGCGCGGTCTATGAGCGTTTTGGCTTGAAGTTCGCGCGGCGCATTCTGTCCGAGGGGGAAATGATCCGCCTGGCGCGTAGTCGCGCCCCGGTCAGTTTT
>CANFVX010000328.1 GCA_947450495.1 Gammaproteobacteria bacterium | reverse complement strand
GGACAGGGTCGGAATAAAAGTAGAGGCTGTCGAAGTACTCGGACCGGTTGCCGCAAAGGCAGAACCGCTCAGCGCCAACGCAATCGCGGCCGCCAGCGGGGTCTTAATCATACGAATCATGTGTCTCACTCCTGCAGAAGTTAAGGGAGACCTTGTTTCCGATCCGGCTTCGCACACCCGCGCGGCCGCGATCGATTCAAGGTTGCTTGAGGGCAGACAGGAGTGTGGGCGCCGGACTTTTCAGTCGGCGGAAAGTTCCGTGAAGCTTGTGTGAAAAAGGCCCTCGAGAGGGCCTTTTTTGCAGGGGGTGCCGGCGGGCGAGCCTAGAGGGTCTTGAGCCAGACGATGCGGGTAGGGTCGGCGATGCCCTTGAGGTTGGCCGCGCCAATCTCGATTGGCTCGAAACCTGTCGGCAGGAGGCTCTCGGCGCTCACGGTCGCCAGCACTGAGGCGGAGCACAGCACGCGGTCCATGCGCGGGAATTCCGTGCTGGGATTCGGGAAGGATTCGGCCTGCACCCCTTCAATCCGGAAGGTGATGTTGATGTCGTTGCCGTGGATGTCCTGCTCGCTGCCTGCTACGCCCCACACGTCGCCATGATGAAGCGCGATGCGGTAGTGAATCGGAGCGTTATCTGTTTTGGCATTGCGGGCTTGGATGCGCCGCTCGAGTTCCAGCGCCGCGACCAGCGCTTTCGCCGGCGACGCCAGCGTGGCGAGGAAACCGTCGCCGGTGCTCTTGATGAAGGTCTTGCCGTACTCGTTGAGTAGCGGTTCGGCGATTTGCATCAGGCGATTCTTGAGATGCAGCGCCATCTGGTCGTCCTGATTAGCCAGTTTGGACGACTCGCAGAGGTCAAACACCAGAATGGCTTCGACTTTTTTGGCGAGATGGCCGGCCGGGATAATGACCGAACGGTCCCAGTCTGCCTCCATCTCGTAATCCACCCGCATCGTCCAGTCGGCGAGGCGCAGGGTCGTGGGGATCTGGAGTTCGATTTTGCCCTGTAAGCGCTGCCAGCCGCTGCCGTCTTTGAGAAACGTGCCGTTGCTGCTGGAGTCTTCGGCGAAATACTTTTCGCCTTCTTTGCTGAGCGTGAGGTGCAGACGGGAAATCTGATTGTGCTTGAGGATGAGTTCGCAGTCCGGGTTGCGACCAATCCTCACCGTGGACTGCGAAAACGTGCGGCCGCTGGTTTCACCCCGCGGCAAATCGGTCAAAAGAAGTTCCCAGCCCATGCGTAACGGAGCGACCTCGTGCGGCAATGCCGGTATGGCAGAAGCCCGCCTACTATAGGCGGGGCATCAAAAATTGGGAACCGGGCAGCGGCTTTGCCGCCGCCCGGTCAGGCGCCTCAGGCGTGAACGATCACGCCGCGGGCGTTGCGACCTTTTTCCATGTCCTCGAACGCGGCCGGGGCCTCATCCAGCGAGTAGGTCTTGGTAATGAGTCGATCCAGATCGAGTTTGCCGGCCTTGTAGAGGTCAAGGTACATCGGGAAATCGGCCTTGAAGTTGGCGCTGCCGTACATGCACCCTTTGATGGTCTTGGCTGTGAACGGGAGGATCGCGGCGTTGACGGAGAAGCGGTCGTCCATCCGGCCGACGCCTACCAGCACTGCCACGCCGTTCTTGCGGGTCGCCTTGATGCACTGCTCGATGACCTTGCTGTGTCCGACCACGTCAAACGCGTAATCCGCGCCGATGCCGTTGGTCATGCCCTGAATCTGCTTCACGAAGTCGCCGGCCGGGTCCACCGTGTGGGTGGCGCCGAAGGACTTCGCCATTTCCATTTTCTCGGCCGAGAGGTCGCAGGCGATGATTTGCTTGGCGCCCGCAATGCGCGCGCCCTGAATGACGTTGAGGCCCACGCCGCCGCAGCCGAAGACCGCCACGGTGCTCCCGGGTTTCACTTCCGCCGTGCGGATGGCGGCACCCACGCCGGTGGTCACGCCGCAGCCGACGAGGGCGGCGGCTTTGAAATCGAAGGATTTGTCGATCGCCACCACGCAGGCGGCGGGGACGACGGCGTATTCGGCCATGATGCCCACGAAGGACATCACGAAAATGCGCTGACCGTCTTTGCTGACGCGGGTGGTGCCGTCAAACAGATTGCCGTCCTGTTTGGCACCGGAGCAGAGGTAGGGCTCCTGATGGTCGCAGTAGAAGCAGTGGCCGCAGTGCGGAATGAAGGAAATCACCACGTGGTCGCCGGGTTTGACGTTGGTCACGCCTTCGCCAACCTGGTCCACGATGCCGGCGCCTTCATGGCCCAACACGACCGGGAAGGGGCTGGGAATCGTGCCGTTCACCACGGAGAGGTCGGAGTGACACACGCCGGTGGCTTTCATCTTGATTAGGACTTCGCCCATTTTCGGCGGGTCGAGATCGACGTTGACGACAGCGTATTCGTTGAGTTTGTTGGCGACCACAGCCTTCATGAACAGGTCCTCCGGGACTGAAAGTGAACGGGAAATTGTACGAATCAGGGGCGCGAGAGTAACACGATCAACCCGGGCAGGGCTGCCTCGCGAGGCCTACCGGAACGTGTACGAAATAAAGGTCTGGACCACCGTCTGATCTTCCTTGCCGAAGACTTCGCGGGCCGCAGCACCCGGCGTCGCCCACGCCGCACCCGCGTACCAGTAAAGTCGATCGCTCGCAAAAAACTCGAAAGACCAGTTCAGTTCGTCGGTCCATTCGAGGTGTTGGGTCGGCAGCCCAAAATACTGCGCGGTGGCGAGTTCGTGGTGGTAGTACCAGAAGCCAAGCGCGGTGCGGGGGCTTGGGAACACCTTCAGCTTCGCCATGTTGGAGATCTGGTTTTCGTTGAACAGGAAAAACTCGCCGGCAATCTCGCCCTGATACCAGGTGTCCCAGTCGCGTTTGAAAATGGTGAAGAACATGCCCCGGTATTCCTCCAACTGGGGCGTGCGGGGGTCGTCGCCGGAGAAGTAGGAGTAGCGGTAGTAGAGCTTGGGGGTCCACGGGAGTTGCTTGAACTGATAATTCACTTCCGTGTACCAGGCATTGGCGTCGACCTTGGCGCCGGTGCGGTCGTCGCGACCGCGCTGGGCCACGAATTCGCCAAAGAACTGCAGCTCGGGCAGGGAGGGCCAATGCAGGCCGGCGGCGCGCACGCCGGTCACTTCGGCGCCCGCAAAGCCGTTGCGGCCGTTGTCGTCGAAGACTTCGAAGTACAGGAAGCCGAGTTGCCCGTAGCGTGCGGTCTCACTGTTTTCAACGCTGATGCCGGCGATGCGGCTGTCGCCCAGATCCGCATCCGTCCGCAGCCAGAAGAGGTCGGCGCGAACCGGATTGGTGTTGATTTTCACCACTCCCGTGTTGCGCCAGGCGGTGAACGCGCCGGTCCAATACTGGCCGTTGTCGTGCCCCTGATTAAAGGTGCCGTCGCCAATGATGAAGCCGTCGCCCACCGTAAATTCGCGCGCGCCGTAGGAGAAATCCAGCCACTTGTTGCACCAGCCCACATAGGCCGCGTCCACTTTGGTGGCATGGTCGCCGCGGTGGGCGAACTGCCCGGACAGCTCACCGTCCAGTGTGGTGGTGGAAAACACCCCGGTGCCGCCGCCGTACACGGTGTAGTCCGGACGGGTGTAATCGAATTGGAGTCCGGGTTTGAACGCCATCTGGAGGTCGTTGCGGCTTTGCTCCCCGGTGGACTTGAGCGAGCCGAAGCCTTCCACCGCGCCGAGCCCGAAATTAATGTTCTCGCCATGCCGGAAGCCCGCCATCACCTTGGCGTCGGCTTCGAGCTTGAAACTCTCCAGATGCAAGAGTTCATAGGCGCCGGCCAGCGGCGCCAGACTGAAGCCCAGCAGCAGCCCCAGCGCCCTGACGTTAAGCGACATCAGCCTTGCTCAGCGGGCGCGCAGAAATTCGACAATCTGCGGGTTCACCAACTCAGACTTTTCGACCAACAAAAAGTGACCGGCGTCGGGAATCAGTTCCACCCGGCTCCCCGGGCCAAAGCAGGCCGGGATTTCCTT
>CANFVX010000327.1 GCA_947450495.1 Gammaproteobacteria bacterium | reverse complement strand
CGCTGAGGGCGCGTGCCCTAACGGCGAATGATGGCCAGCACTTCGTCGCGACGCGACGCCATCTCGGCCGGGGTGGGGGCCTCCAGGTTAAGTCGCACCAGCGGCTCTGTGTTCGAGGCTCGCACGTTGAACCACCAGTCTGGATATTCCACGCTCAAGCCGTCGAGTTCGCTGAATTGCGCGTCCGGATAGGCGGCGCGCAGCGCGGTGAACACCTGTGCCACATCTTCCACCCGCGAGTTGATTTCGCCGCTCGGCGCGTAACGGCGCAAGGGCGCAATGAGCGCAGACAGGGGCTGGTCGACGCTGCTCACCAGATTGGCGACGAAGATCACCGCCAGCGCCGAACTTTCGGCGAAATAGTTCTCTCTGAAGTAGTAGTGGCCGGAGAGTTCGCCGGCAAAGAGCGCGTCGGCGTCGCGCATCTGGCGTTTGATGAACGCATGACCCACGCGGGACATCAGAGCCTCGCCGCCCGCTTCGACGATGGCCTCGCGCACCGCTTTGCTGCTTCTGAGGTCATAGAAAATGCGTCCCTTGGTGGTTTTCAGCATGGTCTGCGCGATGAGTGCGGTGATGAGGTCCATGGGCACGATGTCGCCGCGCTCATCCACAAAACCGACGCGGTCGGCGTCGCCGTCAAAGGCGATGCCGAAATCGAAGGGGCCGTGTTCGCGGATGAGATGCTGCAGCGGCTCCAGCGTTTCGTGGTCCAGCGGATTCGCTTCGTGGTTGGGGAATGAGCCATCAAGTTCCCCGAACAGGCTTGATTCTTCGTACAGGCCGGTCAGCGCGCGCGCTTCAACGATGCCCATGGCGTTGGCGTAATCCACCGCAATGCGTAGCGGCTTTTTGAAGGCCGCCTGTGCCCGGATGTGGGCGGTGTAGGCGGGGATGATGTCGTGAGTCGTCACACGCCCCGGCACGCTCGCCGCGGGCTTGAAATCTTGCGCGTTCGCCAGCGCTTCAATGGTCTCGATGCCGGTAGGACCGCTGATGGGGATTGCGTTCTCGCGGCAGATCTTCACGCCGTTCCACTCGCCCGGGTTGTGCGAGGCGGTGATCATGATGCTGCCATCGGCGCCCAGACTGCCGTTCGCGTAGTAGCACATCGGGGTGCTGCACAGGCCAACGTCAATGACATCCGCGCCCTGCATCGTGACGCCCTTGGCCAGCGCTTCAAACATGGCGGGTGAGTGGGTGCGCATGTCCCGGCCAATGACCACGCGGCGCGCGCCCAGGAAGTCCACAAAAGCGCGGCCGATGCGGGTGGCGATTTCTGGAGTAAGGGTGTCGCCGTAAATCCCACGAATGTCGTAGGCCTTGAAGATTCCAGCCATCAGTTGCGTTCCTCGGATTGCGCTAATGCGCCGCAGTATACGAAAGCCTTACGGCCGGAGCATGTCGGGCGGGATCAGTGCCAGTGCGGAACGCCAGCAGGCGCCGCGCCTGACGCGGCGGGCCACGGGGTGGAGGGCAACCATTCGTCCAGACAGCCCATCAACTCCGCTGCGCTGGACAAGCGGTCAGCGGGGTCTTTGGCGAGCAAGAGGTCCAGTACGGGTTGAGCACTCGCCAACCGCGCGGGAAGCGGCGGCGGTGCGGTGTGAATGTGTTGGTACACGATCCCGGCGGGGGTTTCTGCCCTGAAGGGTTTCCGGCCGGTGAGTAACTCGTAAAAAATGACGCCGGCGCTGTAGAGATCGGCGCGGTGATCAACCAGCGTGCCCAGCGCCTGTTCCGGGCTGATATAGCCGGGCGTGCCCAGCGTGCCGGTCGCGGTGGTCAGGTCGATTCGCTCGTGAATTCTGCGCGAGATGCCGAAGTCGGCCAGCGCCAGCGAGCCGTCTGCGCGAAACATGATGTTGGCGGGCTTGAGGTCCCGATGAATCACCCCTTCGCGATGAATGGCATGCAGGCCGCGCGCGATGGACCACATGCAGTCGATGGCGGCCGGCACCGTCATGCCGCGTTCTACTCTTTGCTTGAGATCCCCGCCGGCAAAAAATTCCATGGCGATGTAGCCGTAGTCGTCGGTAATGCCCCGGTCGAAGACCTTTACGACGTAGGGATCTTCAATGCTGGCGAGAATTTGGGCCTCACGCGCAAAGCGTCGAAGCATGCCGCCATCGAGTCCCATGTTTCTGTCGACCACCTTGAGCACCACGGGGCTGCCGTCATCAGCGCGTTCGGCGAGATATACGCGGGAAAAGCCGCCCTGGCCGATGAGTCGAATAAAGCGGTGGGCGGTGTCATCGAGTTGTGGTTGGGGGCGGCGTGGTGCGCCGAGGCCGCCCCTCTCGAACCCGGCGGAATACGCCCCAACGGCCTGCGTGCGTTCTTCAGCTTGAATGGCGAGGTCTTGCAGGATTGCGGGCAGACGCTCGCCGAAGATGTCGGCGCGGCGCAGGTAGTCGTTGGCACCGGCCTTGATGGCTTGTGCCGCGAGATAGACGTCGTCATTCGCGGCCACGAGTATTGTTGGCGGAAAGCCCGCCTGAGCGCGGTAATGAGTCAACCAGTTCAAACCGGCAGGTTGATCGCCCAGTTCCTGACTGAGCAACAGTGCGTCATAAAGATCCCAGCAAAAAGTCTCGGCCGGCATGCCCTGTTGGTCGGCGTCGTATTCTGAAACTTCGATATCAGGCAGCACCCGCGCCAGCGCGCGGCGCACATCGGCCATCCAGGCCCGGGAGCTGTCGATAATGAGAAGTTTCATGCCGCCTTGAATCGGCGGCACAGGCCGGAAGTTGAGCCGCCCGCACGGAAGCGGGCGGCCCGCGTTCAGGCGGTTCGGCGACGAATCAGTCTGCCCGGCAATTCGCCGGTGGGATGATTGTTTTCGAGTAACACCCGGCCGTTGACGATGGTGTGGCTGATGCCCTTTGCTGTTTGTTTGAGGCGTTGCGCGCCGCTCGGCAAATCGTTGACCAGTTCAGGCATGTTCTGGTCAACGGTCGCCGGGTCAAAGATAACCAAATCGGCGTTGAGTCCTTCGCGCAAAAGCCCGCGGTCGTGCAGGCCCCAGGCGGAGGCCGTGTCATAGGTGATCAGCCTCACCGCTTCCTCAAGGGTAAAGGCTTCGCGCTCACGCACCCAGTAGCTCAGAAGATGGGTTTGGAGCGAAGAATCCATGATTTGCGCGACATGCGCGCCAGAATCGGAGAACGTCACCACGCTGCGCGGATGCCGCATCATCTTCAGCACGGATTCCTGATCTTCGTTCGCCAGCGGTTGGCGGAAGAACGCGTTGAAGTCGGTTTCGAGCGCGAGGTCGATCATCGCTTCCACCGGATGAACGCCGCGTTTCGCCGCGAATTCGCTCATCATTTCCTCGTTGCGAATGCCATGGAACACATAGAACCAGTCCCATTCGGGCGGTCTGGCTTCCGCCCCGACCACTTTGGGCCCGGCGTAATCCGCGCTCGCAATCTCAACCAGACGACGCTTGATCGACGGGTCACGCAGCAGCTGCTTCTGCTCTTCCAGCGGACGGCTACGGACGTCTTTCCAGCCTTCCCAGTGGTCGAACGGCGTATGCGATTTGAATGACAGCAGCGTGGAAATCGAGCGGCTGTGGGTTTGGACGAACATGCGGCCGCCGGCAGCGGCGGTCTCGTTGGCGAGTTCGTAATAGTTGGGCCATAGCTCCGGCGCCACGCGGATGCTCGGCATCCCAAACGTGACGGGGCAGCCTGATTCGACCGCCAGATTTTTCAGACGGTCGAAATAATCGCGCTGCCGCCGCGGGCTGCGGCCCGGTTCTTCGCTGGCAAGTTCAAAGATCCCGCCGCCGGCTTCCCCCATGGCGTTGACGATGGCGCGGACTTCGCTCCAATCGGCCACACGGCTCGCGACCGGGCGGTCGTCGGATGTCAGATGGTTCATGGTGCGTGAAGTGGAGAAGCCCATGGCGCCGGCGCGCACGGCTTCCTGCACCAGGTGCTGCATGCGACGCACTTCGTCATCGCTGGCGAGTTCGGAAAACGCCCGCTCGCCCATCACATAGGTACGCAGCGGTGAGTGGCCGATG
>CANFVX010000326.1 GCA_947450495.1 Gammaproteobacteria bacterium | reverse complement strand
CGAAGCAACTCAAGGCTATCGCCGTGCGCGGCTCAGTGGGCACCAAGGTGGCCGACGGCAAAGCCTTCATGGCGGCGGTATCCGGCGCCAGCACCGCGCTCGCGCAGAGCGAAGGCCGCATGGGCTTCACGCGTTACGGCACGATTCCCATGATGGACATTACCGGCGGCTTCGGCGCCTTGCCCACGCGCAACAACCGTCAGGTGCAGTTCGAGGGTTCGGACAAGCTCAACGCCACGGCGATGCAAACGCCGAACGCCAACGGGCACACCAACCTCATCACCAACGGCGCGTGCTTTGGCTGCACCATCGGCTGCGGTCGGATCTGCCACATCGACCCGCAGCACTTCTCGGTGAAAGATCGCCCGCAGTACCACCATGCGTCCGGCGGTCTGGAATACGAAACCGCCTATGCGCTTGGCGCGGCCGTGGGCGTAGACGACATGGATGCCGCGACCTTTGCCGGCTTCATGTGCAATGAATACGGCATGGACCCCATCTCCCTCGGCGGTTCTATTGCGGCGGCGATGGAGTTGTTCGACATAGGCGCCATCACCGAGGCCGACACCGGCGGGCTCAAGCTCGAGTTCGGTGACGCCCACATGCTCTGTCAGTTGGCGGAGATGACCGGCAAGGGCGAAGGCTTCGGCCGCGATATCGGCCTTGGTTCCAAACTGCTCTGCGAAAAGTACGGGCGCCCGGAACTCTCCATGGCCGTGAAGGGCCAGGAATTCGCCGCCTACGACGGTCGCGCGATGCAGGGCATGGGCCTCGCCTACGCCACCAGCAACCGTGGCGCCTGCCATCTGCGCGCCAATCCTTACGCCCACGACTTCGGTTCGACCGAAACGCCGGGCAAGGCCAAAGTGGTCATGAAAACGCAGAACGTCATCGCTGCGATCGACTCCACCGGGTTGTGTGTGTTCACGCTGCACGCTGGCGCCACCGAAGAGCATTACGCCTCACAGGTCAGTGCGGCGGTGGGCAGCGAGTGGACGGTGCAGCGCATGCGCGAAACCGGCGAGCGCATCTGGAATCTGGAGCGCCAGTTCAATCTGGCGGCCGGGCTTACCGCGAAGGACGACACCTTGCCGACGCGCATTCTGGCCGAGCCGGCACCGAGCGGCGCGGCCAAAGGCCTGGTCTGCAAACTGCCCGAGATGCTGCCGGAGTACTACCAGCTTCGCGGTTGGTCGGCGGACGGCGTGCCGGAACCGGCCACGCTGGAGCGTCTGCAACTCAACTAGCCCCACGCCGATGCGCATCTCGATCAAACTGGTCGGCATGCTCATCGACCAAATTCCTGCGGGCGGCCCACTCGGCGCCCGCCCGCAGGGCCCCAAGCCGCTGGATGTCCCGGCGGCCTGCACGCTGGCCGATTTGCTCAACATCGTTGGGCTCAAGGCCGACGTCGAATACTTCGCCATGATTAATGATGAGCACATCCCGGCCGAGCGCCTCGCGGCGCACGTGCTGCGCGATGCCGACAGCGTGGTGCTGTTTCCGCCGCTCAAGGGCGGTTAGCTTGCCCCTCGCCCCGCCGTTCGCGCGGGGCGTTCGGTTGCGGCTTTCAGCACAGGAGATTTCTCAATGACCATTCCCGCACGCTTTATTTACCCCTTGCTGGGTGCCGCGCTCTGCTGGCTGGCCGGCACAGCCGTTGGCGCCGAGCCCGCCGCCACCGCCGGCGGTCAGGACACGGCGAAAATTGCGGAGCTGCAGGCGCAGGGCAAACAGGTTCACATTCACATCCCGATTTTCAGTCAGGGCCTGCGTTTTGCTTTTCCGCTCGGCTTCGTTTCGGCTTACGAAGACAGCAAAGACTTTCAGTACATTCAGGAATTCGTGCCCAAGGGTGAAACCGTTGAACTGTGGTCGCAGATGTTGAGCGTGATGGGCGCACAGGATCTGGCAAAGAAAAATCCGCTGCTTACCCCGGTGATTTACGCCAACAAAATGGCGGAAGGTTTTCAGAAAGACTGCCCGACCTCATTCAGTGCCAAGGGCGTCGGCACGCTGAAGCTTGGTCAGCACGACGCCTATCTCGCGCTGATGGCCTGTGGCACCACCGACTATGCCGGCGTGAACATCAGCGAAAGCATGTTGCTGGTCGTCATTAAAGGCGACCGCGATTTCTACAGCCTGCAGTGGGCTGAGCGGGGTAAGCCTTCGAGTTCACCCCTGCCGCTGAATGAAGAGATCTGGGGTAAGCGATTTAGACAACTGGATCCGATTGAACTGTGCCCGGCAGATCCCAAGGCCGCCTGCAACGGCGTGCCTTAGCAAGGCGCGTGGCAATGGCGTGCTCAAGCCGTTAGGCAGCCGCTGCTGCCTAACGGCGTGTATCCACTGGGTCGAAGGTAGCCTTATCGCTTAACGAGCGCTTTCCGCCGCGCCGATCAGCGACTCCAGCGTGTGTTTTCCCTGCGCCGACAACGGTCGCAGGGCTGCTTCGGTGTGCGAGTGCGTTAGCACCGCGTCTTCGGTGGGCATTAGCCCGTCACTCGAATCGGCTGTCGCCGCAGCATCCAGTTTGAAAATCGTGCGCCCTTCCTTGATGGTCTCCAGCACGCGAATCGACTTGATGCTTTCCGGCGGCACCTTGAGCGGGTTTTTTTCCAGAATCACCAAATCCGCCAGCTTGCCTTTGGCGAGCGTGCCCTTGGTTTTCTCTTCCTTGATCTGGTACGCGGCATAGGCGGTCACCGCGCGTAAGCCCGCATAGGGCGAAACCCGCTCGTCGGCACCAATCACGTTGCCGGCTTGAGTTTTGCGATTCACGCCCGCGTCGACCAGTGCGAGGATCGAGGGCATCGGCGTCACCGGCGCGTCGTGCGAAAAGGTGAACGGCAAGCCCAGCTTGTCGAAGGTATTGGCCGCGTTGGCGAAGGCGCTGCGCTCCGCGCCCCAGAGTTTGGCGATGGAATCGCCGCCCTTCGGTAGCGTGGTGGTGAGGAAGGTCGGGATGGCGCCCACTGCCTTCATGCGCGGAATCTGATCCGGGCGCAGATAGGCGGCGTGGATAAACACCGGGCGGTGGTCGCGCATGCCGTATTTCTTCACCGCTTTTTCAATCGCGTTCAGCGCCTGATCCGCGGCGGCATCACACAGCATGTGCATGTTCAGCTGCATGTTGGTGGTCCAGTATTTGTCGAAGGCGGCGTCCAGTACTTCGTTTGGAATTTGCTGGTAGCCGCGGAATTCGCCGGTTTTGCCCGGCGGGTTCATTGAAAAAGGCTGGGTCATCCAGCAGGAGTCCGGGCTGCCGTCCAGCCAGAATTTAATCCCGCCCAGACGCACGCGATTGATGTAGCGCTTGTCGAGATCCGGTCGCGCAGCGAGCAGCTTTTTAGAGGTGCCGTCCGGGTGCCGGTTGTAGTCGCGGGAGACTTCGTAGGCGGCGTTGATGGTGTCGTCCGTCGCGGTGTCTTTGGCGCACACATAGAGATCGAGCGGCAGCAGTTTTTTATCGATGGCGTTGCGCACGAGGTCAATGTCGTCCGCCCCTAATCCAAGTCCGCACTCCTGCGCGGTGGTTTGGCCATGGCGGGCCCACAGATTGGCCGCGCCGGTGGCCACGCGATCGGCGATTTCACCGGTAAACGCGGGGCGCTGCAGACGCACCTGATTCAGCGCCGTTTCCTCCATCGGGCCGGCCAGCGATTTGCCGTCGGCCTTGCGGGCGAAGACGCCGCCCACCGGGTCTTTGGTCTCGGCGCTGACGCCCGTTGCTTTGAACAGCAGCGAGTTGCCGGAGGCCAGATGCCCGGAGCTGTCGACGATCATCACCGGGCGGTCGGTCGAAATGCTGTCGAGTTCTTCAATGGTAGGCGTGCGGCCTTCTTTCAACTGCCGCGCGTTGTAACCCATGCCGACCACCCATTGGCCGTTGGGCACCTTCGCCACATGCAGCTTCATGCGGGTGAGCAGGTCCGGAATATCAGGCGTGCCCACCAAATCGGCGTCCAGCATGTTCTTGCCGAACAGAATCATGTGGCCGTGCGTATCGATGAAACCGGGTAGCAGGGTTTTGCCCGCCAGATCGATTTGTT
>CANFVX010000325.1 GCA_947450495.1 Gammaproteobacteria bacterium | reverse complement strand
GATTGCGCTCCAGCATGTCTTCCATCGCGGAATGGAAGACGGCGTCACCAAAGCGCCCTGCCAGCTCCACGCAGCGCCGGGCGCCGGTGCGACAGGCGGCCACGATGGCGTTGAAGTCCGAGCGGTTCCAGTGCGGCAAGCGGCAGTTGTGCAGGATGAGATTCAGCAGATCGGTCTGCAGTTCGCCCTTGCGATAAATCTTGACCGGCGGCACCACGATGCCTTCTTCAAAAATCTGGCGCGCGTCCGTTGGCAGGCTGCCCGGCACCTTGCCGCCGATGTCGGTCATGTGGCCGAACATCGCGGTCCAGGCAATCAGGCGCCCGTCCTTGAACACCGGCACCAGCACCAGCCAGTCGTTGGCGTGGCTGATGGCACCGGCACAGCTGTAAGGGTCGCTGGTGAGAAACACATCGCCGTCTTCGATGTTGCCGTCAAAGGCGGCCAGAAAACCGTGAATGAAGCTGCCGAACTGGCCGACGATCATCTTGCCGTCGCGGTTCGCGATCAGCGGAAACTCGTCGTGCTGCTCGCGGATGCCGGGCGACATCGCGGTGCGAAACAACACCGCGTCCATTTCAAAGCGCGCGTTCTTGAGCGCGTTTTCGGCAATATCCAGCGTGATGGGATCCACCGGCACGCGGGCCAGCGGCTGGGAATGGGTTTCGACAATGCGGGCTGGCATGGCTCAGGCCTCCGGACGAATCAGTAAGTTGCCGAACGCATCCACCGTCGCCACATGCGCCGGCAGCACCAGCGTGGTGGTGTCCATCTGGGTGACGACGGCCGGACCGTGCACGAGATTGCCGGCACGGAGCTGTTCCCGCGCATACACCGTCGCCGTCCAGTGCACGCCATCAATGCGCACCTGCTGGTTGCCCACTGCGGCTGCGGCAGGGTCTGGATCGCCCGCCTCGATGCGCCCCGCTTCCACGCTGGGCGGCGCGCCGGTGACCACCGCACGCAGGTTCACAAACTCATGCGGGGCGTCCAGCGTGAAGGTGAACAACTGCAGATGCTGGGCGTCGAAGCGCGCGGCCAGTGCGGTAAAGCCGGCCGCCGCATCGTCGGCAAAGAAACTCACCGGCAGCAGCAAACCCTGACCGTTGTAGCGCACGTCGACTTCAAAGCGGGTGGTCTGCTCGGCGCGCGAAACGCCTTCGGCATCGAGCGCCCGCGCGGCAGCCTCGGCCAACTCGCAGAGCGCGGCCCACACTTCCTCGGCCGGGGCGTCGCTGAAGCGCCGCACGTAGGTGCGCGAAGTTTCTTCGCGCACCGAGGTCGTGGCGTCGCCATAGGCGCAGAGCACACCCGGCCCCGGCGGAATAATCACGGGCCATGAACCCATCAAGCGGCCCAGCGCATTGGCGTGCAGCGGACCTGCGCCGCCAAAGGCCATCAGCGCGAAGTCGCGCGGATCGAAGCCTTGCTCCACCGACACCAGCCGCAGGGCGCCGTACATGTTCTCGTTTACGATTTGATAGATACCTTCGGCCGCCGCTTCGAGCCCGAGGCCCAATGCGTCCGCCACCTGTTGCACGGCGGCGCGGGCGCGCGGCACATCCAGCAGCATGTCGCCGCCGAGTCGCGCCACGTCCGGCAAATAGCCCAGCACCACGTTGGCATCCGTCACGGTGGGCAACTCGCCGCCCTTGCCGTAAGCCGCCGGCCCCGGCTCGGCGCCTGCGCTTTGGGGCCCCACCCGGAGCGCTCGGGTCAAAGCCGGCACATGCGCAATCGAGCCACCGCCCGCGCCCACGGTGCGCACATCGATCGAGGAGGCGCGAACCGTCACATCGCCCACCGTGGTCTCACGGCGCAGCCGCGCCGCGCCTTTTTCAATCAGGGCGACGTCGGTTGAAGTCCCGCCCATATCGAGCGTCAACACGTTCGGGAAGCCGGCGTTGCTCGCCACCCACAGCGCGCCCGTCACGCCGCCGGCCGGACCGCTCATCAGCAATTTCACCGGTTGCCGCGCGGCCGTATCGCTGGACGCAAGGCCGCCGTCGGAGCGCAGGATCCGCAGCCGCGCCTGGCGCATGCGCTGGGTAATTTCCTGCTGGAGGTTGCGCACGTAGCGTTCTACTTTGGGTCGCACATAGGAGTTGGCCACCGTGGTGGCGGTGCGCTCGTATTCCTGCATCTCGGGAATGACTTCGCTCGAAATCGACACCGGCACGCCCGGCAGTTCGGCCTCGGCGATCGCGCGCACCGCCACTTCGTGCGCGTCGTTGGTGAAGGAATTGATGAGGCACACCGTAAGCGCCTCGATGCCGGCGACGCGCAGTTTGCGCAGGCCTGCGCGCAGCGAGGCCGGTTCCAATGGCCGCACCACCTCGCCCTGTGCGCTCATGCGCTCGTCCGCCTCGATGGTGAGTTCGAGCGGCGCCATGGGCGCTGACTTCTGATAAATCACCCAGCCGCCCAAGCCGCCGGGCACAAAGGACCGCGCAATCTGCAGCACCTGCGCGTAGCCCTTGGTGGTGACCAAACCCACTTTGGCGCCGCTGCCGGTGAGCACGGTGTTGGTCGCCACGGTCGTGCCGTGCATCACCTGCGTGATGTCGTGCGGATTGATGCCCGCTTTGGCACACACGCGCTCGATGCCATGCAACACCCCCAGCGAGGAATCCTGCGGCGTCGACGGCACCTTGGCCGTGTGAAACTCGCCGCTCAGTTCGTTGATGAGCAGCACGTCCGTAAACGTGCCGCCCACATCAACGCCCAGTCGATAGCTCATGCGTCATCCTCGGTGAACAATCCCGGCAGGCGATTGCGTTGCAGCTTGCCGGTGGTGGTTAGGGGGAGTTGGGTGGCGGAGACGAAGCGGAGATGGCGCGGCGTTTTGTAGGCCGCAAGCCGCGTGCGGCAATGGTTGGTCAGGTCTTCGATGGTCGCGCTGGCCCCGGTCTTCAACACGATGACCGCCGCCAGGGCTTCATCCAGTCGCTCATCCGGCACCGCGGTGACGAACGCGAGTTCCACTGCCGGATGGCCGCTCAGCACTTCTTCCACTTCGGCCGGCGCCACGTTGATGCCGCCGGTTTTCACCATCTCTTTCAGCCGGCCCCGGTAGTAGAGGTAACCGTCTTCGTCCACAAAGCCGAGGTCGCCGGTGCGGAAGAATTTATCCTCGGTGAACACTTCCCTCGTGCGCACGGCGTCGTGCCAGTAGCCCGGCGTCACGTTCCCGCGTAGCGCGATTTCCCCCGTTTCATTGGCGGCCAGCCGCTGGCCTTCGGGGCCGAGAATCGCAATTTCAACGCCGCCCAGCGCCTTGCCGACGGTTTGCACGCGGCGCGCTAGCGGCTCGTGCGCGTCGGTTACGGTCGAGTTGCCGTAGGCTTCGGTCAGGCCGTAAACGTTACAAATTTCCGGCACGCCCAGCGCCGCCACGCGTTCGACCTGCGCGGGTGTGCCGATGGTGACACCGGTGCGCAGGCTCGAGAGATCGTGCTTGGCGCGCGCCGGATGTTCCCACAGCGCCAGCGCCATGTTCGGCGTGCCGTAGAACACCGTGCAGCGTTCGGCTTCGATCAGACCTAGCGCATCACCCGCGTCGAAGGACGGCTGCAGCACGATGCTCGCGCCGTGCGTGGTGATGGCAAACAGCGCATTGACGCAGGCCAGCGACCAGAACAAGGACACCGCCAACCACAGGCGATCGTCCGCCTGCAAATGCTGGCGCTCGCCAATTTCCCACATGTTGTCGATGAGCCCGCCGTGCTTCAGCGGCACCCCTTTGGGCAGCGCGGTGGAGCCGGAGGTGTAGAGCAAACACGCCACATGATTCTCTGTCACCCGCGCGGCGGCGGCCTGCACGGTGGCCGCCTCAACGCTGGCCGCGCGGGCCAGAAACTCGGCAAGCCCAAGCGTGCCGGCCGGCGGCGCCTCGCTCGCGCCGATCTCTCTGGCGCAGATCACGGCTTCCAGCGCCGGCAGGCCTTCGCCCAGCGCGCCCGCCTCACGCACCAGCGCTGCCAGATCGGTGTTGCGGAAGCGCGGCTCGATGAATAACAGCTTCACCCCGGCGTGCCCCAGCTGATAGCTCAGTTCGTGCGCCGTCGCCCAAG
>CANFVX010000324.1 GCA_947450495.1 Gammaproteobacteria bacterium | reverse complement strand
TCGCGCAAAGCGCCCTTGCAGTCCATGTGACATAGAGTCTTTTTACTCAGAGTTTCGGGGCGCGACTGAACTCGCAATCCGCCGCACGGTATTTTGAGGCACTTCGCCGACCACCGTGACCTGATGGTCGTGTGCGACCGAACTGAATGCATTGACCGCGCCCACTAATGAAAAGCCCTTCAGCGGCGCCACTTCGGCACGGATTTTCTCAATAAAAACAGAAACGGTAGCGAGGCCGTCAGAATACACGAAATGCCGCACGGGCACGTTGCTGCTCGCCATTCGCTGAGATTTGTCGTGATGCAGGGCAAAGCCCGGGGGCAGCCAGTTCACCCCCCAAGGCGCATCAATATCCGATGCCGCCGTGGCCGAGGCAGGGTCATCATCGTTGGCGTAGCGGACGAAGTCGGTGCCGGGCAGTTCCGACTCGAAACGGCTGTCCGGGATCGTCTGCCCGATGGTGACCTCGGCAAACTGCTCTTGTTCCAGCGCCCGATCATGTTCATCGGTAATGACGGACCTAAGCAGTAGACCTGTCTCGCGGTCGATCCACAGTCGATAGGCATAGCGATCGGGGGTATGCGGCGACACTTTAACGACATCCGTCTGCCGCCCGGCAATGCGGTCATCCCCTTCAATACTGAACTGATAGACGGCTTCAAGGCTTTTAACGGAGCCGCCAATGCCGAAACTCAGGAGGTCTCGGGGCTGGCGTTGCTCTACGAGCATCGCGTGCTTGTCGGCCCACTTGCAGGTCACCTTGCTGCCATCGCGAATCACCTCGCGCGCCGGGCCCGTGAGCGAAACCAGTCGCTCCATTTCCAGACTGCCGCTCCCCCGGTGGATCACCCGCATGGTGTCGAGCGAGGAGTCGCGTTGATAGACGAACACGCCTTCGTAGTCGAGTGCGCGTGCCGCCCCCATCATCTTTTGCACCAGTTCCGCCGCCGCAGGGGCCGCGATGGCGGGCACACTCGCCAGCGCGAGCAAGCCACCCAGCAAACCGTCGCGCATGATCTGATTCAACGGGGTGTCCCGGGGTCGAAGCCCACGATCCGCACGTAAGGATGAACATTGGGCACTGCGAGACTGTCGCGTTGCTCGTTGAAATTGACGATGTAGCTGTTAAGCCGCCGCCGAAGTTCCGCCGCAGCCTCGCGCGCGGTCGGGGTGTCATCGTCCTGCACGGTTTCTAGACCAGTTGCAGGCTGGAACAAAGGCGCCGAAGCTGCGTTATCTGCGAGAGATGGTGTCGCTACCGCACGCTCCGGCGCATGGGTCACCGTCATGACGCCCCACACCCCTAGCGCCGCGAGGCTTGCTGCGAGCGCCGGCGCCCAAAGATTGGGTCTAAGGCTCCGGGGTTTCGCTACCAGATGAAACGGTTCGCTAGCGATTTGTTCTTTCACACGTGACGCGACGGACTGCAGATCGGGCGGGGGATTGGCGTCGCGGAGGATTTCACCGAGCAGATGGTATCGGGACCATCGCTCCCGGGTTTCCGCGTTACCGGTTATCAATTGGCTCAGCGCCGCGTCTGTCTCCGGATGCTCACCATCCACCAGTGCAGAGAGTTCTTCTTCGAATGAGTCCATGGTTCCTGCTCCTACTGCTCAAGTAGCGGCTTCAACTGCGCATCAAGTGCCTCGCGCGCCCGAAAAATGCGGGACCGCACGGTGCCTATCGGGCAGTCCATTGCCGTGGCGATTTCTTCGTAACTCATGCCGTCAATTTCCCGCAGCGTAATCGCCGTGCGCAGATCTTCGGGCAAGGCCGCCATCGTGCGCAGGATGGTTGCCTTGATTTCCGCCACCAGCATGACCTTTTCAGGGGTTTCGTCATCGGCCTGCAGATCATCGATGGCCAGTGGCTCGCCATCAGGACCGGTCAGGTCAACTTCCTTCGGGCGTCTTCCGCGCGCCGCCAAATGATTTTTGGCGGTGTTGATCGCGATGCGATACAGCCACGTATAGAAAGCACTTTCGCCGCGAAAATTACCCAACGCGCGATACGCTTTGATAAATACTTCCTGCGCGACATCCAGCGCGTCTGCAGGATTCCTGACGTAGCGCCCCACCAACTTGACGATGCGATGCTGATACTTCAACACCAGAACATCAAAGGCGCCCTTCTCACCGCGCTGGACACGCGCGATGAGCGCTTCGTCAGTTTGGGTCTCGCCCATCAGGGATTCCTCCCTGATATGATTGAGCGGCAAGCCTGCTGCGTGTCTGAGGAGTTGACCATCGTCTGTTCATTTGGTTCGGGCGGCAGGACAAAATTGAGCCGGTCCGGAAGTATACAAGTGCACACTCCATGACACAGCAGAAAGACTACGACGTTCTTGTCATTGGCAGTGGCGCCGCAGGGCTTGCCCTCGCTCTCGAACTGGCAGACCAGTTGAAGGTGTGTGTGCTCGCTAAAGCCGACCTCGACGAGACCAACACCCGCTACGCCCAGGGCGGCGTCTCCGCGGTGATGGACCCGGCCGACAGCGTCGAATCTCACATCGAAGATACGCTCCAGGCAGGTGCCGGCATCTGCCATCGCCCCGCAGTGGAACACATTGTCCGCCACGGCAAAGAAGCCATCGACTGGCTGCAATCCGTAGGCGTTCCTTTCACAACCACCACCGATGAGCGTGGTGCCAAAGTCGTCCACCTGACGCAGGAGGGTGGACACAGCACCCGGCGCGTCGTGCATGCCGACGATGCCACCGGGCTCGCAATTGAAACGACGCTCCTCGAGCGGGTAAAGCAGCATCCCAACATCGAGCTGCTGGACTGGCATATCGCGATCGACCTCATCACTCTCGGCAAGCTGGGCACCACCCCGGACCGCTGCGTTGGGGCGTATGTGCTAGACCGGAGGAACAGCACTGTGATGACCATCCGTGCCTCCTGGTGCGTGCTCGCCACGGGCGGCGCGGGCAAGGTATATCTCTATACCAGTAACCCGGATATCGCGACGGGAGACGGGGTAGCGATGGCATGGCGAGCGGGATGTGCCGTTGCCAATATGGAATTCGTGCAGTTCCACCCCACCTGCCTTTATCACCCGAAAGCGAAATCCTTTCTGGTCACAGAGGCTTTACGCGGCGAAGGGGCCCGTTTGCTCTTGCCTAACGGCGAGCCTTTTATGCAGCGTTTTGACTCGCGCGCCGAGCTGGCACCAAGAGATATCGTGGCGCGGGCCATCGACCATGAGATGAAACGACTCGGCGCCGATTGCGTGTATCTCGATATCTCGCACAAGTCGCCCGAGTTCATCCTCAGCCATTTCCCCACCATCTCCCAGCACTGCAAGACCTTTGGCTTCGACCTGACCAGCGAGCCCCTTCCTGTGGTCCCTGCCGCGCACTACTTTTGTGGCGGGGTGCTCACCGATCTCGCCGGGCGCACCTCCCTGCCCGGACTGTTCGCGATTGGCGAAGTAGCCTGCACCGGCTTGCACGGCGCGAACCGGATGGCCAGTAACTCGCTGCTAGAGTGTTTGGTCACGGCCCGCTCCGCCGCTGGCGCAATCAAGTCCCAGATTGTGGCCCGCCCGCGCCTACCAACCGTGCCGTCATGGGATGAGAGCCAGGTCACGGATGCCGATGAAGAAGTGGTCGTGTCCCACAACTGGGACGAGCTGCGTCGGTTTATGTGGGACTACGTTGGCATCGTTCGCACCACCAAACGGTTGGAGCGTGCGCGGCGCCGAGTCCATCTTTTGCGCAATGAAATTGGCGAGTTCTACGCTAATTTCAGGGTCACGAGCGATCTTATTGAGTTGCGCAACCTGGTGCAGGTTGCGGAGTTGGTGATTCGGTGCGCCTTGAAACGAAAGGAGAGCCGCGGACTCCACTTCACCCTCGACTATCCCACTGTGGACGACCGCAACTATCAACGTGACACCATCCTGCGGGCCGGTGATTTTGGTTGAGTGAGTGCCTAAACAATGACCGAACGCCTCCAACTACCGTCAAATTATCAGCCCGATAAAAATGCATTGAAGGGCCGACAGGTACTCGTCACCGGCGCCTCACGAGGCCTGGGCCGCGCCATCGCCTGCGACCTCGCGGCGGCGGG
>CANFVX010000323.1 GCA_947450495.1 Gammaproteobacteria bacterium | reverse complement strand
CTCGTCAGGCGCCTCACTTCGGCCGAGAACTCTTGCCCGGACTGAATCGAGGCCACGATGCCCGCGCGCCGCACGTAGTCGCCAAAGGCTTCGCCCGCGGTGCGTTCGGCCGCATAGCGCGCAAAAATGGTGTCGAGCTCGGCGAGGATTTCGCCTTCGGTGATGTTGTCGCGGTAGGGCACGGTGAGGCGCGAGCCGTCGCGGGCGCCGCCCAGATAAAAGTTGTAGCGCCCGGGCGCTTTGCCCACCAGCGCAATTTCAGCCAGAAAAGGCCGCGCGCAGCCATTCGGGCAGCCGGTGATGCGCAGATTAATCGGCGCGCCGGTCAGTTGGTGCTTATCAAGCAAGCCTTCGACGAGCGTGAGGAAGTCCGGCGCATAGCGCTCGCTTTCCGCCATCGCCAGCGCGCAGGTCGGCAGGCCCACGCAGGCTAGCGCCAGATGGCGCACCGGAGAGACTGTGGTGATGAGGCCATGGTCCTTGAGCAGTGCATCCACGGTGGGTTGGTCCTGCGCGGTGATATCCGACAGCAACAGGTTCTGATTCGCCGTGAGACGGAACTGCGCCAGACCAGAGGCAGCGATGGCTCGGGTGCCGGTTAAGGCACGCCAGTCGCCGTCGTCCTTGATGCGGCCAGAGGGCACGTAAAGCATGTAATGCCACAGGCCTTCATCGTCTTCATGCCAGCCCTGCCGGCGGTCGCCGTTATCGTGGAATTCAATCGCCGGCGGCGCGGTAAAGGTGATGCCGGCGCGGCGCGCGACTTCGGCCTTGAACGCCTCCAGACCCATGTCTTCGATGGTGTACTTGAGGCGCGCGTGCTTGCGGTTGGTGCGATCACCGTGGTCGCGCTGGGTAGTGACCACCGCTTCGGCCACCGCCACAGCCATCGCCGGCGAGCACACGCCGAGGCTGTCTGCCACGCGCGGCCAGGTCGCCAAATCGCCATGCGTGACGCCCATGCCACCGCCCGCTACCACGTTGTAGCCGGTGATCTGGCCCCCTTCGACAATCGCGATGAAGCCCAGATCCTGCGAGTAAACGTCGACGTCATTATCCGGCGGGATCGCCACGCCGATTTTGAATTTGCGCGGCAGATAGGTGCGGCCGTAGACGGGTTCGTCCACTTCGGCGGTATCGACAACTTTTTCGCCGTCGAGCCAGATTTCGTGATACGCGCCGCTTTTCGGCAGCAGGTGCTCGCTGATCCGGCGGGCCACATCGAGCGCTTCGGCATGCAGCGCGCGCGCCGCCGGCAGCGTGGTGCTCATCACATTGCGATTCACGTCGCCGCAGGCGGCGAGGGTGTCGAGCAGGGCGCGGTTAATGGCCGCGATTGTCGGCTTCAAGGCGCGTTTTACGATGCCGTGCAGCTGAAAGGTCTGGCGCGTGGTGAGGCGCAGCGTGCCGTTGGCGTAGTCGTGGGCGATGGCGTCGAACGCCAACCACTGCGCCGGCGTGCAGATGCCGCCCGGAATCCGTGCGCGGACCATGAACTGCCACGCGGGCTCCAACTTCTGTTCGCGACGTTCGGCGCGCAGGTCGCGGTCGTCCTGCTGATAGCTGCCGTGGAATTTGATGAGTTGGGTGTCGTCGTCGCTGATCGCGCCGGTGATTTGGTCGGTCAGGCCCTCGGCAATCGTGCCGCGCAACTGACGGCTGCGGGTTTTGATGCCTTCAACGGCGGACAGATCGTTGGACTTGCTCATTAGTAAACGTCTCGCTGGTAGCGCCCCTGCTGGCGCAAACCGAATAAATACTCTTCTGCGCCGTCTTCGTCATGGCCGCCGTGCGCCATCACGAGATTTACCAGCGCCCGGTGCACGTCTTTCGCCATGCGCTGCGCGTCACCGCAGACATAGAAATACGCGCCGTTTTGCAGCCATTGAAAGACCTCCGCGCCGCAGGCGGTAAGGCGGTCCTGCACGTAGACCTTGTGCGCGCCATCACGCGAAAAAGCCAGCTCAAGCTTCGCCAGTGCGCCCTGCCGCAGATGCCGCTGCCACTCAATCTGGTAGAGAAAATCTTCGCGTTGGGTGCGCTCGCCAAAGAACAGCCAGTTGGCACCGCTGGCGCCCCGCGCCGCGCGCTCTTCGACAAAGCTCCGGAAGGGCGCGATGCCGGTGCCGGGGCCCACCATGATGATGGGCGCGTCGTCGGCCGCCGGCAGGCGGAACGCCTGATTGCGGTCCAGATGCAGTTCGATTTCAGCGCCGGCTTCGAGCTGGGCAAGAAAGCTCGACGCGCAGCCCGGACGCGGCACGCCGTCGCGCTCGTCGTTCACCACCGCGACCGTGATGTGAACTTCGTCCGGCGTGGCCGCTGCGCTGGAGGCTATGGAGTAGGCGCGGCTCGCGAGCGGTCGTGCAAGGTCGACCAAAGTCTGCGCGCTGAACTGAGCACCGCTCTCGCGGAGGACGTCGACCAGTTGGCGCGCCTGCAGCCACTCGGCAATGGCCGCCGCATCGGCGGTGGCGAGCCATTCGCGCAAACCGTCATGCGTGCCGCGTTCAATGACCGCATTGACCACCGGCCGCGATAGCTGGGTGATTTCAAGTTCGCCGCTGAGCGCGGCCTCAATCGACAGGCTGCGCTCGCCCAGCGTGACGGGCGTTTCTGGCGCCCACTGCATGAGGGCAAGGATTTCGCTGACGACGGCCTGCGGATTACGCGCCTTCAGCGACACGCTGTCGCCCGGGAGGTAGTCGAAGCGACTGGTGTCGAGCGCGAATTCCAGATGCCGGACTTCCTTGCTGGACGCGCGGCCGGTGATGCGCTGGTTCACCAGCACGCTGGCCAAGGCCTGGACGGCCTCCTGACTGGCGGGCGCGGATTCGACCAGCGCGAGCCGTGCGGGCGCAGCGCTTTCCGGGGTGATAGCGGCGAAGGCGTTCACCACGCTGGTGAGCCATTCGTCATTGGCTGCTGCCAGATCAACATCGCATTCCACGCGGGGCAGCACGGCGGTGGCGCCGAGCGCGCTCAGGCGTTCATCAAAATCTCGCCCGGTTTTGCAGAAATGCGGATAGCTGGAGTCCCCGAGCGCCAGCACGCTGTAGGAGAGCTTTTCCAGACGCGCCGCCTGCGCGCCGTTCAACTGGCGATGCAAGGCGAGGGCGTCATCCGGCGGGTCGCCGTCACCGTGGGTGCTGACGATCAGCAGCAGCGCGGTTTCCTGACGCAGCTGGCGCGGGTTGAAGTCGGCGAGACTCAGGAGCCGGGCCGCCACTCCGCGTTGTTGGCAAGCCTTCAGTACTTTTTCGCCCAGTCGTTTGCCGTTGCCGGTTTGTGAGCCGATCAGAATGGACAGGCGCGCGGCGGTTGTAGGCGCCTCGGCGCGGGCCGGCAGCGCTGTTTTGCCCTGACCGGCGAGACCAGCAAGGAAGCCGCTCGCCCAGATGAGCGCGGACGGCGAAAAGCCGGCTACTGCGGATTCGAGTTGAGCGAGTTGTTGCGCGGACAGGGGCTGAAGCCGGATGTCCGGCGAGGAAGCGGTCGACAAGGCGGTTACTCCGGCCGGGAATTCGGGAGTAGGGAGTCTAGGGAGAGACAGCCGCGTGGGGAATTAACGTCTCGGCATATGATTCTGCCAATGTGGTCTAAGTCGCGAGCGTAGACCCCGACAGAAACCATAACAGCAGCGCGCCAAACACGATTCGGTACCAGGCGAAGGGGATAAAGCTGTTGCTGGCGACAAAGCGCAGCAGGAAGCGGATGGTCAGCAAAGCACTCAGGAAGGCGAAGACGAAGCCCACGGCGAAGATGGGGAGTGCCCCGAGCGAGAGTTCGTGCCAGCTTTTATAGACGTCGAAAACTGTGGCTGCAAACATCACCGGAATGGCGAGGAAAAACGAGAATTCCGTGGCGCAGGACCGGCTAACCCCCAGCAGCATGGCGCCCATGATGGTCGCCCCGGAGCGCGAGACCCCCGGAATCAGCGCGAGCGACTGCGCGAAGCCAATTTTCAGCGCGCGGCCGAAGGAAATGTCATCGATGGTCTGAACGCGCGGCGGCGGTGCCCAGCGCTCAATCAGCAAAATGGCCACGCCCCCGACCAACAAGGCCCACGCGACGACCAGTG
>CANFVX010000322.1 GCA_947450495.1 Gammaproteobacteria bacterium | reverse complement strand
CGTGAGCCTGTTAAACGCCGAGGTCGTAAGGCGCAAAAGCGGCGAGGACGCGGCAGCGGCCAAGTTGCGCCGCTGGCGCGCGATGCCGGGCTGGCTGGTGGTGACCTGTCAACGCAGCGAGGATTCGGAACGTGAGCGCGAAGACTACGCCGCGTGTAGCTGCGCGATTCAAAACTTCATGCTCGCCCTGTGGAGCGCTGGCGTCGGCAGTAAATGGTCCACCGGCAAGGTCACCCGCGACCCCGGCTTTTTGCCGCTGATTGGCGCAACCTCAGCTGAATTCTGTGTTGGCATCGTCTGGTATGGCTACGCGCAGAGCGTACCGGCGCAAAGTCGCCGGGCTCTGGCGACCGTCCTGCAGCAGCGCGACTGACGACGATGCCGGTGCATCAGTCGCGGCTGGAAGTGCTCACCCGCGGGCGTGGCATGCAGGAGATCACCCCAGAGGTACAAGGCGCGGTGCAGGAGAGCGGCATCGCGACCGGGCTTTGCCATCTGTTTCTGCAACACACCAGCGCCGCGCTATTGATTTCCGAGAATGCGGATCCGGCGGTGCGCCGTGACCTTGAAACCTTCATGCAACGGGTGTCGCCGGACGGCGCAGCCTGGTTCACGCATACCGATGAAGGACCCGACGACATGGCCGCGCATCTGCGCACCCTGTTAACCGGCGCAGGCTTAAGCGTGCCGGTCACCGACGGCCGCTGTGCGCTGGGCACCTGGCAGGGCATCTATTTATGGGAACATCGACACGCGCCGCATCGGCGCACCGTGATTGTCACGGTGCAGGGTGATGCGGCCCACTCTTGAGGAGCGAATGTAATGCCACAGGCACGCTGGAACGGCGCCGTGATCGCCGAATCGAACGACTGCAAAACGGTGGAAGGCAACTATTACTTTCCGCCGGAAGCGCTGAAACGCGAGTTCGTGCAGCCGAGCAGCACGCATACCGTGTGCTCCTGGAAAGGCACGGCAAGTTATTACGATGTGGTGGTTGAGGGGCAGATCAATCGCGACGCCTGCTGGTACTACCCCGAGTGCAAGCCGGACGCCAAACACATCGAGGGCTACGTCGCGTTCTGGCGCGGGGTAGAAGTCACCGCCTGAGCCCCTTTCGGGGCGCGCATTTTTCCTACAGCACGGCGCCCATGGTTCGCGCCCTGGTCGCCGCGTCGGTGCGGGCCGCCACGTCAGCCGGCCCGGGCCACCCGGCCGTGTGCTGCTGGATGATTTTCAGCATCAACTGAATGTGGTCCGGGCGCTGGTTCAAAGCCGGGATGTAGCGCAGTTCGTGCCCCCCAGCGGCCTCGAAGCCTTCGCGGTTCTGAACCGCGATTTCCTCCAGCGTTTCCAGACAATCTGCCGCGAAGCCGGGGCAAACTACATCCACTTTGCGCAGGCCATCGCGTGCCATCTGTGCCAGCGTGATATCGGTATAGGGTTCCAGCCATTTCTCGCGGCCGAAGCGGGACTGGAAAGTCACCAGCCACTCGTCTTTGCGCAAGCCCAGGCGTTCCGCCAATAACCTGGCCGTCGCCTGACACTGGCAGAAGTAAGGATCGCCGGCCAGAAAATAGCGGCGGGGAATGCCGTGGAAGGAAATCATCAGGCGCTCGCCGCTACCGTGGTTCGCCCGATATTCCCGGACTGAACTGGCCAGCGCTTCGATGTAATCCTCGTCGGCGTGGTAATCCATCACCGTGCGCAGTTCTGGCACCCAGCGCCAATCGCGAAGCTCGGCGGTGACGGCGTCGATTACCGAGGCGGTGGACGGCGCGGAATACTGCGGGTACAGCGGCAATACCAGCACGCGGCGCACGTTGGCGGCCGCCAGCTCGCGCAAGGCGCTGGCAATTGAAGGTTGCCCGTAGCGCATGCCCAGCGCCACCTTGTAGTGACCCGGCGCCGCCGCTTCCAGCGCCTCGCTCACCGCAGCGTGCTGCGCGCGAGAATTAGTCATCAAGGGTGAACCTTCGGCAGTCCAGATTTGGGCATAGGCGTGGGCCGAGCGGCGGGGTCGCACGTTCAGGATGATGCCGTGAAGGATGGGCATCCACAGCACGCGTGGGAGCTCGACGATGCGCGGGTCGGCCAGAAATTCGGCCAGATAAGTGCGCACCGCGCTGGCCGTCGGCGCTTCCGGCGTGCCAAGGTTGCAGAGCAGGATGCCGATGGGCGCGGCTGCGCCATGTTTGAATTCAGCGGTGCCGCGATAGCGCGCCATACTCGTCTATGCTCCATGTAGGCCGCGAATAGTTCGCGGTCGTTGAATACCTTTGCTCCGGGATGGCTATGCTCATCAAACGCGTTTCTTCGCTACCAGCATTCATCGCCAACGACGGCTGTTTGATTCGGGAAGTGCTGCACCCGTCTCATGGCGACTGTCGCCTCGACTACTCGCTGGCGCTGGCCGAGGTGGCGGTGGGCGAAGCGACCTATCGGCACTGGCTGGAGCAGTCGGAAGTCTATTTCATTCTGGAAGGCGAGGGCGATTTGCACATCGGCACGGAAACCGCGCGCGTGGTGGCCGGCGATGCGGCCGTCATACCGCCGCAACTCGAGCAGTGGATCGAGAACGTCGGCCAGTGCACCTTGCGCTTCCTGGCGATTTGCAGCCCACCCTGGCAGTCCAACGCGGATCATCGTCTGGACTAGAGCTTGCGCAAGGCGCTCGTTACCGGCTCGCGCAGTGCGCTGAGGACGGCGTAGAGCCCTACGGCCACGATCGCGAGCAGTCCGGCCAGAATGCCACTGGCAATCACGACCGGCTGAAATGCATAGGCAATGTGCAGCACCTTGCGCGCGATGAGCCAGCCACTGGCCCACGCGCCGAGACCGCCAACAAGTCCCGCGCAGGCGCCCAGCGCGGCGAACTCCACGGCTACGGCGGTGGCGATTAGCCGGCGCGGCGCGCCCAGCGTTTTCATGATCACGGCGTCGTACAGGCGTTCAGCCTGCGTGGCCTTCAGCGCCGCGACGAGCACGATGACGCCGGCCGCCAACGTAAACAGAAATACAAACTGCACGGCCTCCACGACCCGCGCCATGATTTCTCGCACCTGCGTGACCAGCGCGCCAACGTCGATCACCGTGATGTTAGGGAAGGCCGCCACGAGTTCGCGCAAGAGCGTGGGCTGGGTGGCAGGTGCCTTGAAACTTGTAATGAAGGTGGCAGGTTGATTCGATAACAGCCCGGGCGGTGCCAGCACGAAGAAATTCACCTTCATCGAGTCCCACGCCACTTCGCGCAGGCTGGTGACGCGTGCCGTTACTTCCCTGTCCGCGATGCTGAAGCGCAAAGTGTCGCCAACGGTAATTCCCAATCGCTTCGCCAACTCCACTTCCACCGAGAATTGCGGCGTGGCCGACGGCGTCCAGAACTGGCCGGTGATGATGCGGTTGTCGGCGCGCAAGGCGTCGCTCCAGGACAAGTTGAATTCCCGATCGACGAGCCGCTTGGCGCGCGGATCGTCGTAGTCGTCCGGACTTACGCGATGGTCACCGATGGCCAGCAAGCGGCCTCGCACCATCGGATAGAGCACGGTGTCGGGCAGTTGGTGTGCGCGCATAAACTGCTGGAGCGCGTCGACCTGCGCGGGCTGAATATTGACTAAAAACTGATCCGGCGTGCTGGCGGGTAAGGTTTCCTGCCAGCGCGACATCAGATCCGTGCGGAGCAAACCCAGCAGCAACAAGGCCATGATGCCGAGTCCCAGGGCCGAGATTTGCCACACGCTTTGCGCCCGGCGCCGCGCGAGATTGGCCAGACCTGCCCGCCAGGCGATGCTCGCCTGACTCCGCATCGCGCTTAGCAGACTCACCAGCAAGAAGCCGCTGAGCGCGAGCCCGGCAAGCACGCCCGCGAAGCCGACGATGGCCCAACTGGTCAAACGCCAGTCGCCGCTGTCCCAAGGCGCGAGGAGGGTGATCGCCGCCACGGCGTAGATGAACGTCGTGAGCGGTCGCACGGCGGGGCCGCTCAGATCCTGTCGCAGGATTCGCGCGGGTGGCACCTGTCGCAGCGCGAGCAATGGGGCGAGACCAAAACCCGCCACCGCCACCGCGCCGGCGGCAAAGCCCCTTAGCGCGGCCTG
>CANFVX010000321.1 GCA_947450495.1 Gammaproteobacteria bacterium | reverse complement strand
TGCTCGGCGGCGCGCAGCGACCCGTGAAGGCCTACGCCAGTTTCGGCATGGACGGCATTGACCAAGGCCAGCGGCTGGCCGCCGACGCCGTCGCGAGCGGCTTCCGTGCGGTCAAATTCAAGCTGGGTTATGCCACGTTGGCGCAGGATCTTGAGGTTGCCCGCGCCATCCGTGAAGCCGTGGGCCCAGCGGTAGAGCTGATGGCGGATTACAACCAGTCGCTGTCGGTGCCGGAAGCGATACGTCGTTGCCGCGCGCTCGAAGGCGAAGGCTTGGCGTGGATCGAAGAACCCACGCTGCAGGATGACTATGCGGGGCACGCCCGAATCGCGGCGTCGGTTGCCACTCCAATCCAGATCGGCGAGAACTGGTTTGGTCTGTCTGAAATGACCAAGGCGCTGGACGCGGGCGCGAGCGATCTGGTGATGCCGGATGTGATGAAAATCGGCGGGATCTCGGCCTGGCGCGGCGCGGCCACGCTGGCGCAAAGCCGCTCCCTGCCCATTTCCACGCATCTCTTTCACGAAGTGAGCGCGCATCTGATGACCGTTGCCCCAACCGCGCACTATCTGGAAGTGATGGATCTGGCGAGCCCGGTGCTAAAGGCCCCAATGCGCTTTGATGCGGGGCATGCCGTGCTCCCCCTTGAGCCCGGCGTGGGCCTGGCCTGGGATTCAGAGGCGGTCGCGCGTTACCGGGTGGCGTAACGGCGGCGGTTGACGCCTGCGCCGCTGTGGACTACCCCTAACGCTGCAATCTAAGGATCAGGAATCGCAATGACCGAACCGAATTCAATGCACTCAGAAATGGCCCGTTACTGGAACGAGAACGGCGGGCAACGCTGGACGGCCAATCTCGATCGCGTGGAGCGGATGCTGCAACCGCTGGCCGAGGCCCTGCTGGGCTTTGTCGCCCCGGCCGCCGGCGAGGCGATTTTGGATGTGGGCTGCGGCGGTGGGCCCACCAGCGCAGCGTTCGCGAACGCCGTCGGGCCTGAGGGGCGCGTGGTGGGGCTCGATATCTCGGCCGTCATTCTGGAACAGGCACGACAGCGCTTCGGATATCTGGCCAATCTGCAGTTCGTGCAGGACGACGCCGGCAGCATGGGCTTTGAACCGGCGAGCTTCGATGTGATCACCTCGCGTTTCGGCGTGATGTTCTTTCCCGACCCGGTCGGTGCATTTTCGAACCTGAAAACCGCTTTGAAGCCGGGCGGACGCCTGCGTTTCATTTGCTGGCGGGAACTCAAGCTCAACCCCTGGATGGGCGTGCCCGTGCAGGCGGCGTTCGAAGTCCTGCCGCGGCCAGCGCCGTCGGCGCCGAATGCGCCGGGTCCTTTTGCCTTTGCCGATCAAGCGCATTTGCGGCAGGTGCTGGAGACTGCGGGCTGGCGCGAGATTGCCATCGACTCGCACGAAGCGATGCTCAACCTCGGCACGCTGGATGACGCCATCGCGCAGATGACCCGCATGGGACCGGCGGCCGCCCCGTACGAAGAAGCGACGCCCGCGCTGCAGGCCCGGGTGGCCGACGGCTTGCGGACTGCCTTCGTTCCCTTCGAGCGCGACGGGAACATTCAACTCATGAGCACCACCTGGCTGGTGTCGGCGGGCGCGTGAGGCTTGAATCAGATCCTTTATCGCCGCGACACTCCCTATAATGCGCCGCTGAGTAGCCTCTCCCAGGCCAGTGCCAAACCTAATTGCCCGCCCGCACCCCACGGGACCACGACCAGAGAAGATTTTTCGGAGGATTGAACATGATTGACACTTACGACGTTGCCATCATCGGCGCGGGTGTATCGGGACTCTACGCGGCCTACAAGATGCGCGAGCAGGGTTTTACGGTTCGCGGCTTCGACGCGGCCGCGGGCATCGGCGGCACCTGGTACTGGAACCGCTACCCCGGCGCCCGCTTCGACTCCGAGAGCTACTCCTACCAGTACTCGTTTTCGCAGGCCATCGTGAACGAATGGCAGTGGAGCGAGAAGTTCGCCGGCCAGCCTGAAATCGAGCGCTACCTGAACTTTGTCGCCGACCGTCTGGACCTGCGCCGCGAGTTCGAATTGGGCTCCCGGGTAGAAACCCTGCGCTACGACGAGGCGTCGCAGATGTGGGAAATCGTGACGGCTGCCGGGCGACGGGCCATGGCCCGTTACGTGGTGGCGGCCACCGGCTTCTTGTCTGCGCCGCAGCCGCCGGACTACGAAGGCGAGGGCGATTTCAAAGGCCTGACCGCGCATTCCGCCCGCTGGCCCCGCGAGGGCATCGACGTTCGAGGCAAGCGGGTGGGCGTGATCGGTAGCGGCCCTACGGCGGTCCAAATCGTTCAGAGCGTTGCCCCCGACGCCGGGCATTTGACCCTTTTCCAACGCACCGCCAACTGGTGCACGCCGCTGCGTAACACGCAGTTGACCGCCGCCGAGCAGCAGGAACTGGCGGCGCAAGCGAGTGACATCGTGGCGCTGTGCAAGCGCACCTTCGCCGGCTTCATCCACGACATGGATCCCCGGATGAGCACCGAGGTCACCGACAAAGCCGAGCGCCTCGCCAAGTATCAGGAATTGTACGAACGCGGCGGCTTCGCGCTGTGGTTCGCCAACTACAGCGACATGTTCACCAACCGGGATTTCGCCAACGAAGTGAGCGAGTTTCTGGCAGAAAAGATTCGCAACCGGGTGAACGATCCGGCGACCGCCGAAAAGCTCATCCCGAAGAATCACCCCTTCGGCACCAAGCGGCCGCCGGGCGAGAAGAACTACTACGAAATTTTTAATCGAGACAACATCGAACTGGTCGATCTGCGCGCCACGCCAGTCACGCGCATTACGCCGACCGGGGTCGAGACCACTGCCGGCAGCCACGAGCTCGATATCCTTATCTATGCCACCGGTTTCCAAAGCTTGACCGGCGCGCTGCTGCGAATGGACATCCGTGGCGAGAACGGCGTCACGCTGCAGGAGAAATGGTCGGATGGCCCGCGCACCCACCTCGGCGTGCAGATTGCCGGCTTCCCGAATTTCTTCGTGACCAGCGGCCCCCACCATCCGGCGGTGTTCTGCAACGCGACGCGATGCGCCGAAACCGTCATCGAGTGGATTGCCGATTGTTTGGTGCACATGCGGAACAACGGCCGCACCGTCATTCAGTCCACGCCCGGCGCCGAAGAGCACTGGACCGAGTACTGCTACAACTCGGTGAAGGGCCTGATTATCGAAGACATGCGGGACTCATGGTTCTTCGGGAACAACAACCCGGACAACAAGGCCGAAAAGCGCTTCCTCTTGTGGGCGGGTAGCGTGCCCGATTTCAACCTCACCTACGCCGACGTCGCCGCGCAAGGGTACCGGGGTTTCGAGATCCGCTAAGTCGCGCGAACGCCCGCCGCTTAAGCGGCGGGCGACGCAAGGCGATGCGAAAGTCGGCATCGGCATAAGGGCATTTGACGGGGCACCACCCCGTTAAGCGCCTGCTGACTCCCGTCCTCACCGTATCAGGCGCGTTCGAGTCCGAAACTGCGCCGCTGTGATATTCCACAGACGACCTTCGACGGCCACCCGCCCATCACCGCCCTCGCGAGACTGACGCGCGCATTGCGCGCCACCGCCCCGGCTCCTATCCTCCCGCCGCATGAAGGTTCCGCCCACTCCAGCGCTGACCGGCGCGCCCTGGCGCGGCATCGTAATGGCTTTGCTGGTGGGCATGTCCTTCGCCACCAACACCAGCTTGGCGGCCCTATCCTTTCGTGGAGGGGCCACACCGCTGGCGGTACTGCTCGCCCGTTCGTCGGTGGCCTTCATTCTGTTGTTTGTACTGCTGGGCGCGCTCGGCGTACGCCGCACGCTGCCGCCAGCGCGCCGGCGTGGCGCCGTGCTCCTCGGCTGCGTGTTCTGCTCGTACTCTTACGGTGTGATCTTCGCGATCCAGCACCTGCCGGTCGGGCTCGTGGTCTCAACTTTCTATACTTTCCCGCTGCTGGTCGCGCTCATCGAATGGGGCAGCGGGCGGCAAGCCTTCAGTCGGCGCACCGCGCTCGGCCTGCTGACAGCGTTCGTCGGCATTCTGCTTGCGCTCGACGTGTTCGGCGCCCCGATATACGGCCTCGGCATCGGGCTGTGTTTGTTCGGAGCCGTGGG
>CANFVX010000320.1 GCA_947450495.1 Gammaproteobacteria bacterium | reverse complement strand
GGCGTCTTTACGGCCCTGTCTGCCATCCTTGCCGACGAACTCGACGCCGACTGGCAACAGGTAACGGTCGAATCCAGCAAGCCTGAGGCGCAATTCGGCAACCCATTTTTCAACGGCCTACAAATTACGGCGGCCAGCACCAGCCTCATCGTTTTCTTTGAGCCTTACCGCAAAGCGGGCGCTCAGGCACGTTCGATGCTGCTGGCGGCCGCGGCAACCCGCCTTGGGGTCGCCGCATCGACGTTGCAAACCGGAGAGGGCCGCATCACCGCCGCCGATGGCCGGCAAATTTCTTACGGCGAACTGGTGGCAGACGCAGCCCGTCTGCCAATCCCGAAAACGGTAAAGCTGAAGGCAAAAGCAGATTTCCGCCTGATTGGCACCTCGCCAGTGCGGGCCGACGTGCTGCCCAAATCGAACGGCAGTTTTCGCTATGGGCTCGACTGCGTCGACGGTAAGCCGCTCGTCGCTGTGGTGGCGCACGCCCCGTCTTTTGGCGCCGTACTGACGCAAGTAGATGACAGCGCCGCGCGCGGCCTCAAGGGCTTTCATTCCAGCGTCAAGATCCCCTCCGGGGTGGCGGTGCTAGCGCATGACACCTGGTCCGCGCTGCAGGCCCGGGCCGCCCTGAAACTCGACTGGGATGAGTCAGCTGGCGCGGCGCTCTCGACCGCGGCGCTGATTGGGCAATACCAGTTGCTCGCCGGACAACCCGGCACCGTGATGAAAAAATCAGCCGGCGATGACTTGTTCGCAGTCGCCAAAAGCGACGTGTTGTCCGCCGAATATCTCGTGCCCTACCTCGCTCACTTGCCGATGGAACCGCTCAATTGCGTAATCGCGCGGCGCGGCAAGCGCGTGCTACTGGAAGTCGGCACGCAGTTCCAGTCGCAGGATCAGGAAGTTGTCGCCAAGATCCTTGGCATCAAGAAGGACCACGTCGACATTACGGTGCTGGGCATGGGCGGTGGATTTGGGCGGCGCGCCAATCCCAAATCTGACTGGATTGCCGATGCGGCCCATATTCTCAAGGCGGCTCCTGAACTCAATTCCCCGGTCAAATTGCTGTGGATGCGCGAGGACGAACTGGCCGCCGGCTATTATCGACCGATGGTGCTCTCCCGAGTCGCTGCTACGCGAGATCCAAACGGGCGCATTACCGCCTGGCAGCAGCGGATCGTGGGGCAATCGGCCTGCGACGAATCCGCCTTGTCCTTCCTCGTCCAGAACGGCGTTGACCTGACGACGGTCGATGGCGTCACCACCATGAAATACGGCATTGCTGATTTCGGGGTTGACGTCCACCAGACGAAGCTCCCCGTGCCGGTGCAATGGATGCGCTCGGTCGGGCATTCCCACAATGTATTTTTCTTCGAGAGCTTCATGGATGAACTGGCGCATGCCAGCAAAGCCGATCCCGTCGACTATCGGCGCTCACAATTGACCGACCCCCGACTCATTGCCGCGCTGGACCTCGTGGTCGACAAGGCGGGCTGGTCCGCTCCCGGTGCGGCCGGTACCGCGCGTGGCGTGTCTGTCCACGAGTACTACGGCACCTATGTCGCGATGGTGGCGGAAGTCCGGCAAGACGATTCAGGCTTGCATGTGGAACGCATTGTCTGCGCCGTGGACTGCGGTCTGGTGGTCAATCCGGACGGGGCGAAAGCACAAGTCGAAAGCGCCGTTATTTTTGGGCTGTCATCGGCGCTTTATGGGGAAATAACGCTGGAGAAAGGCCGTCCGCAGCAGACCAATCTTCACCAGTATCCGTTGCTGCGCATGGATCGATGCCCGCAAATCGAAGTGCACTTTGTGCCCAGCGAACAGGCGCCCGGCGGACTTGGCGAAAGCTGCGTGCCCTCTGTGGCGCCGGCAATCTGCAACGCGCTGTTTGCACTTGCCGGGACGCGAATTCGCCAACTTCCCATGTCCCGCGCCGGACTTAAGGTCTAGCTCACCTCACATTTGCCGACGAGGAAAATCGCCATGAAGTTCCAGCTCACAATCAACGGCCAGCAGCACGAGGTGGAGTCCGGTCCCGAGCAGCCCCTGTTGTGGGTGCTGCGCGATGCGCTGGGTCTGGTCGGCACCCGACTAGGCTGTGGCGTTGGCCAGTGCGGCGCCTGCACAGTGACGGTGGACGGCGCGGCGCGGCGCGCGTGTCAGACTCCCGTGTCGGCCATCGGTCAGGCCGCGATCGAAACGATTGAATCCTCTGCTGACGCGATTGCTCAAGCCTTACAAGCCGCCTGGGTCAAACACAACGTTCCACAATGCGGATACTGCCAGTCAGGGCAATTGATGAGCGCCCGAGCACTGCTACGACAAAACCCCAAGCCGGCGCCGGCTGAGATCAACCACGGTATGGCGGGCAATATTTGTCGTTGCGGCACCTATCCACGGATCCGCGCGGCCATCATGGACGCGGCCAAGCAACTGGCCAACGCCCATCAATAATCCACGCGCGTGATGCCGCACCGCCGAATCAGGTCGCGAGGGTGAAATGCCTAGGAGGCTCTCATTCGTAGTGAGTCCACATTTGCAAGACTCGCACCGTCCTCTCTTTGGCGAAGATTTCATAAACGATGCGATGCTAAAAAATTGATGCGCCGAGAGTGAGCTCCGGCAAGATATCCAACCATCTTTTCGTGCGGCGGTGGATTTTGAAATAGATCTCGCGCGATTAGGGCCAGCAACCCCTGAGCTTTCAGCCGCAGCCCGCCGGCGGCAAGCTTCTTGGCGTCCTTGAGGGCTTGCTTCGCATACACAAACCCCCAATTCACCCTTTTGATGTCTGCGGCACTCTCGGCGAAGGGCTCAGCCATACCCGCCTCGATGGACTCGCGCAGCCCCGGCACGGACAGCAAGTAAAGCGTTTCTTGAATGGCGCTCCAGTCCTCGGCCGAAATGAGCACCGCGCTGCTGCGCTTGCCAGAGATGAGGATGGGCTCGTGCGACTCAGCCGCCTCATCAATCAGGCGGGACAGGTTCGCTCGGGCGTCGCTTGCCGTGAGTGTGCTCATGGTTGCTCCTTGATGCACAAGCCACTCGTACGTTATTGCGTACCCTCATCACATCGCCCATTCAAAGCAAAAAACGCGCGCGGGCGCCCTCAATTCGCAGGCTGCCGTGGGCTGGAAGCGTGCTTGGCGGTCCAAGTTTGCGATCCTGAATCGTGAATTGGCTGCTCGATATTTTCTGGTTCAGGATAAGCCCGACTGACCGATGCGAGCGTAGTGGCAAATCGGTTGCGGCACAGAAAGCAACGTCGAGGAGATTAGCCGGGAGGTCGGACTACGCACTCGCGCGCAGCCCAAGAGATCCGCTTGCCGGGGTAACTTATTCCCAAGGCCCGGTGTTACCCCGCTCTGATCGCGGCTATCCCCGGACGTCACTGGCCGTTATAGGACGATAGATTCGCGAGCATCGCGCTAATGCAGACAATCTCGGAACTCTTGGGACGTCTTTGCACAATTAATGGAGGCTGGGGTCGGAATCGAACCGGCGTCCACGGCTTTGCAGGCCGCTGCATGACCACTCTGCCACCCAGCCTTGGAGGGACGATGCCTGTTACGTGGTCCGTAAGAGGCAGAAACGAAAAGCCCCGACAGCGTGTCGGGGCTTCGGCGTTCTTTGGAGCGGGAAACGAGACTCGAACTCGCGACCCCAACCTTGGCAAGGTTGTGCTCTACCAACTGAGCTATTCCCGCGCGGAGAGGGGCAATTCTAGCGGCGCGAGATCATCTGTCAAGGCAAAAATCTTACTCGTCTGAGAATGCAGGCCATGCGGCTTGCAGATACAGGACCATCGACCACAGGGTGAGGGCGGCGGCCACATACAAGGCCACTACGCCGAGGCTATAAACAGGCAGTCCGAGGATCGGTTCGCGGGCGATCATCAATAACAGCGCCACCATCTGAAACGTGGTTTTGACCTTGCCCAACCGCGACACCGCGACCTTTGCCCGTGCGCCGAGTTCGGCCATCCATTCGCGCAAGGCGGAGACGGTGATCTCGCGCCCGATAATCACCATGGTGGGCAAGGCGAGCGCGACGGTGGGGTCTCTTTGCAAGAGCAGGACGAGCGCGACGGCCACGATGAGCTTGTCTGCCACCGGATCGAGAAACGCGCCGAGCCGTGAGGTTTGGT
>CANFVX010000319.1 GCA_947450495.1 Gammaproteobacteria bacterium | reverse complement strand
GGGGTACTGGTATTGCGTATGCAGCCCGGCGAAGTCCTGCACGACGCGCGCAAACTGCGGCACCACGCCCCAGCGCTCACCGAGCCAGTGAGTCAGCGATTCCGCCACCACCGCGCCGCCCACGTTCGACACCACCACCCGCGGCGCCGGCGGCAGCACGCCAAGGAGCGTGGTCCAGACCTGCGCCAGATCACGTTCCCGCCAGGCCAGCGGCGGCAGCTCGGTAATGCCTTGGCCGTCGTACTGACCGAGCTTGATACGCGAATTGCCGATGTCGATGAGCAGCATCAGCCGGCCTCACGCAGACGCACATGGCCGGAGAGAAAGCTTTCCGTGCGCCCGTGGGTTTCGATCAGCAGGAGACCGTTGGCGTCGACCCCGCGCGCCACGCCCAGCACCTCGCGGTCGGGCAGCACCAGCGAGATTTGGCGATCGGCCAGCGCGTCCAGTGCGCGCCAGGCGGGGACGAAGCCAGCGAAGCCGGATTGCGCAAACTCGGCCAGCGTAGCGGTGAGCGCGTTCAATAAGGCGGCGGCGACCGCATTGCGCGACGGCGGTGTTTCGCAGGCGTCGGCCAGACTTGCCACCGGCTGGTCGATCTGCGCCTGCAGCGCCGGCCCCAGCGCGACATTCACACCCACCCCAATCACCACCGTGCAGGGGCCGCCGAGTTCAGAGCGCATTTCAATCAGAATCCCGGCCAGCTTGCGGCCGTTGAGCAAAAGGTCGTTAGGCCATTTGAGGCCGAGCCCCACGGCACCAATCTGTTTAAGCCCGCGCGCGATGGCAATCCCCACCACCAGACTCAAGGTGCTGAGATCTCGCGGCTGGGCCTCAAAGCGCCAGCCGAGCGACAAACAGACGGCCGCGCCCGGCGGCGCCAGCCAGCGGTCGCCCCGTCGCCCACGGCCGGCGGTCTGAAACTCTGCCAGCCAGGCTTCGCCGTGGATGTTCCGCACGGCGGTGGCTTCCAGCAAACGCTGGTTGGTGGAATCGACGGTGGCCGCAACCGTCAACGGCGCGAGCACCGCGCGGGCGGGCTCGCTGAGCTGTGCCTCGATGGCGGCGGCTTCGAGGAATTCGAAGGCGCGGGCCAGCTGATAGCCTTTGCCGCTCACGGCATAGATGTCCGCGCCCATCTCGCGCAGTCGCTGCACGCGCTCCCAGATGGCAGCTCTGCTAATCCCGAAAGTCGTTGCCAACGCACCGCCGGAATGCGGGCGGCCGTCGGCGAGCGCTGTTAGCAGTTCGAAGGTCTTGTCTGTCGCGCCGCGCGGCGCGCCGGCCACGACCTCGGCGGGTGTTCCATCAGACACAGCGGGCGCGATCCTGTGGACTCAATCCGGTTGTCGCGGCGTTCGCAACGGTGAGCTGGGCAGGATGATGGTTTCCTCGTTGAGGGGCGGCGCATCCAGCGACTCATCGAGCGCCACCGACAGGGCGAAGGGGTCGGAGGTTTCTTCCGGCAGATCGATCACCGGTTCGTCCATGCCGAAGTCGTCCAGCGCGTTGGCGTGGGCAACGGGGTCGGCGAGCGGCGGGATGGGGAGGTCGATGTCGAAGAAATCGTCGCCCTTGTCGGCAGGCGCGACGACCGGCGGTGGCGACGCGCTCGGCGGCGCACCGGCCGCCAGCGATTGCTGGAGTTCAGCCGCTGAAATCACCGCCGTGGCGGTGAACTGCGTGGTTTCTTCCAGCATGTCGGCGGGCGGTGGCGACGCGACCGGTGGCGCGCCGGCCGCCAGCGATTGCTGGAGTTCAGCCGCTGAAATCACCGCCGTGGCGGTGAACTGCGTGGTTTCTTCCAGCATGTCGGCGGGCGGTCGCGCGGCAGGGATGATGGTCGTGGCGGTGTAGAAGTCTTTGTTGGAAGAGTCTGAATCGCCGGCCGCGACCATCGGCGGTGCGGTGGAATCCAGCGGGTCGAAATCTGGATCTATAGCGGCGCCGGCTGGCCGCATGGTGAAGTCATCGAAGAAAGCGCTGGCATCGGCGTCGAAGGCATCAGGCGCGCTGCGCAGGAAAGTTTCAGCCAGCGGCGCCTCGATGGCGGCGAGGGATGGCGCGGCAGTTTCATCCAGCAGATCGCCCCCAACCGGCGGGAGGGTCTGCGCCATTAAATCCACCGCCTCAGCCGGCGGCGGGACAGCCAGCACGTCGTCAAACATGTCGTCGGCCGATTCGCCCGCGGGGCTCGGCGCAGGCCGCGCGAGGCTCAAACCTGCGGGCGCGATCATGGTCGCTTCCGTGCCGAAGGCGGGGGTCATCATCGTGGCGTCCATATCCGCCGGCGGCGGCACCGCTCTCAGGGTGAGGCCGGCCTCCGGTGCGGACTTGACCACCGCGGCGGCCAGTTCACCGGCGGCGGCGACCAGCGTGGCGTCCGCCGAAGCCACCAGGGTTTGGTCGAACGCGGCGCCCACCATCGTGCCTTCGGCCTCCACCGCGGTGCCCGGATGCTGGAACTCAAACTCGAACTTATGGAATTTCAGGCGATCGCCGTTGCGCAGTCGGTGCTCGCCGGTAATGCGCTGCCCGTTCACAAACGTGCCGTTCACGCTGCCCTGCTCCAGCAGCCAGAAATGTCGGTCACGGTATTTGATGACCGCATGACTGCGGCCGACGGTGGGCTTGTCGATGACGTAGTAGTCGAGATGCGCCGCGTCTTCGCCCCGCACCCGGCCCACCATGAGCGGCTTGCCGGTAAGCCGGAACGGCGGCAGGCCCGCGTGACCTTCAATGTCGATCAGCCAGCCTTCAGGCACTTTGCCCTCCGGCGTCGTGGCTGGCGCGACACTTTTCGCCGTGGCGGCTACCGCAACCCCTGGCGTCGCGCCGGCCGCGATCGGCGCGGCATTTACCGGGGCAGTGTTGGGGGCAGACTTGCGCTTGAACACAAACCAGCCAGCCCCTGCCAGCAACAGCGCCGCAAGCGCGGCGAAGAGGCCACCCATTCCGCCCTGTTTGCCCGCCGAGGGCGGCGGTAGCGCCGGATTTTGCGCGACGGGCGTTGGCGCCGGTGGCGGGTTCGCGCCGGTGACGACCGGCGCGGCCGGCTGGGCGCCAGCCAGCACCTTGGGATCGGAGCGGTCGCCATCGGCCAGTTCTTTCAGCAACTGCGCCATTGGCAGCCCGGTCTCGCGGGACAGTTGCTCCAGCGCCGCGCGCTCCTCCGGAGAGAGATTGGCCGCCGCCGAACTCGCGCCGTCAGCCGCGGGTTGACCGTTCAATGCCGCGAGCAGGTTGCTGAAGGCGCCGGGCAATTCGGGGACGGCATAGGCGCGCTCGTAGCGACCACCGGTCGGCTCGGCCAGCGCATCCAGCAGCTGGATGTCGGCGGCCTCGGTGACGGCCAGACCGAAAATCTGCACCTTCAGGGCTGCGGCATCTTTGCTCAGTTCATCGCGCAACCAGCGGGCGCGGTCGGCGTCCAGGGTGGGATTGCCGGTTTCCACGCCGCTGTGCGTCATGAAGACGATGGCTTTGGCCACCTCCGGGCGGCCATTGGTTTTGAGTTCGTACAGCGCGCGCTCCACGGCGGCCGGACTATTCGCGTGCGTTCCGCGGTAATTGGCCTTGGCCAGCGCTTTGGCGAGTTGCTCGGGCTGGTTGAGTGCGGCGGTCAACGACACTTTATCGTCGAACACCAGCACCCCGACCCGGCGCTCGGTGCCCAATTTGGCGAGGAAATCGCGAGCCATCGCCACGGAGTCAAGGTGGGGATCGGCGGCCTGCATACCGCCGGAGTTATCGAAGACAAACAGCACGTCCTGCGGCATCGCCTGCGCGATCAGGCTCCAAGCCCCCAACACGAGGACGAGCCCAAAGCGGCACAGCGACCCGGAGCGACGATTCATCGTAGGGCTGTTTTGTTCCATCCAGCGCTCCTTATCCTGCAGTGTTGGCCGGACGCCTCGCGTCCCGGCACCACTCGCTCCACGAACCTGCGTATAGCCGTGGCTCGGGCAATCCGGCATGCATCTGGGCGAGAACGTTATGACAGGCAGAGACGCCTGATCCGCAGTAATGCACGGTTGTGGCGTCCGGTAGTGTACCCAAAGTCTCGGCGAAAACCTCCCGCAAAGCAGCAGGCGTCAGGAACTCGCCGGAGGCCGCCAAATTGCGCTTGAAAGGATGGTTGCGCGCCCCCGGAATATGCCCGGCACGGGGG
>CANFVX010000318.1 GCA_947450495.1 Gammaproteobacteria bacterium | reverse complement strand
TTTTTCTATTTCAACCGCGCCCAGCAACTGCGGCTCGAGGTCGGGCGCCGCGTGCGCTGCTTTGGCGAAGTCCGTCGCGGCCCGCAGCTGCTGGAGATGGTGCACCCGGAGTTTCAGGTGCTGGACGACGCGCAGGCGCTGCCCGCAGAGGCCGCGCTAACGCCCATCTATCCGGCCACGGAAGGCCTGCATCAGGCGCGTTTGCGCAAGCTCACCGGACAGGCGCTGGAAGTGCTGATCCGCGAGGCGCACCAGAGCGATGAGATCGACGACTTCATCACCCGCCACAACATCTTCGCGCGGCCCCTGCCGCGTCTAGCGGAAGCGCTGGTCTACGTGCATCGCCCGCCGCCGGAAGCCTCGGTCGATACGCTGTGGGAAGGACATCATCCGGCGCAGCAGCGCCTCGCGCTGGAAGAACTCCTCACCCACCAACTCACGCTACGCCAACTGCGCCAGCAAGCACAGAATTTTCAGGCCGCCGCGCTGGCCCGGAGCGAACCCCTGCGCCAGCAGCTGTTGGCAGCGCTCGGTTTCACCCTCACCGGCGCACAGGCGCGAGTGGTGTCGGAAATTGATGATGACCTCAGCCGCGCGCGCCCCATGCTTCGCCTGCTCCAGGGTGACGTTGGCGCCGGCAAAACCGCGGTGGCGGCGTTGGTCGCCACCAACGCGCTCGCCGCTGGCTTGCAGGTCGCCCTGATGGCACCCACCGAACTCCTCGCCGAGCAGCACGGCCGCACGCTGGGGCGCTGGTTCGGCGCCTTGGGGATCGAAGTGGTGATGGTGACCGGCAAGCAAACCGGCCGCACCCGACGCAGCTCCCGAGCCTTGGTCAGCGAGCCCGGACCCCGGCTTTTTGTGGGCACGCATGCGCTCTTTCAGAACGACATCCGCTTCGCCGATCTGGGGCTCGTGATTGTCGACGAGCAGCATCGCTTTGGCGTCGATCAGCGCCTCGCGCTTTTGGAGAAAGGCGCCAGCGCCAGCCGCCGACCGCATCAGCTCATCATGACCGCCACCCCGATTCCCCGCACGCTCGCGATGACCGCCTATGCCGATCTGGATGTCTCGGTACTCGACGAACTGCCGCCCTCCCGGCAACCGGTGCGCACGACGGTAATGGCCGACAATCGTCGCGAGGCGATCGTTGCGCGCGTTGCGGAGAGGTGCCGTACCGGCGGGCAGGCCTACTGGGTGTGCCCGCTGATCGAGGAGTCGGAGCACCTCGATTCGCAAGCCGCCACCGACACCGCGAACATTCTGGCCGAGCAGTTAGCGCCGCTGCGCGTCGCGCTGATTCACGGCCGCATGCAGGAAAAAGACAAGCAGGCAGTGATGCTGGCGTTTGTCGCCGGGGAGATCGATTTGCTGGTCGCCACCACCGTGATTGAAGTGGGGGTAGATGTGCCCAATGCGAGCCTGATGGTGATTGAAAACGCCGAGCGGCTGGGGCTCTCGCAGCTGCATCAGCTGCGCGGCCGAGTGGGTCGGGGCAAGGCCCAGTCGGACTGCGTGCTGCTCTATCAGGGGCCGCTGTCGGAAACCGCGCGACATCGCCTGCAGGTGATGCGCGAGACCAACGACGGCTTCGTCATCGCCGAGCGGGACCTCGCGCTGCGCGGCCCCGGCGAAGTGCTGGGGACGCGCCAGACCGGCGTCGCCGAATTCCGGATTGCCGATTTAGCGCGTGACCGCGCCCTGTTGCCGCTCGTCCAGCAGATGGCGGATGCTTTGCTCGAAGAATCCCCGGCGCTGGCCACGCGCCTGATCGAACGCTGGACGGTACAACGGATGGACTATGCCAAAGTCTAAGACGACTCCTCGCGCGCCGCTGTCAGCGTGGTTGCGCCTGATGCGGCTGCATCGCCCCATCGGGATTTTGTTGTTGTTGTGGCCGGCGCTGTGGGCGCTATGGATCGCGGCCAAAGGGCTGCCCGACCTTGGCGTGCTCAGCGTCATCCTGTTGGGCACCGCGCTGATGCGCTCGGCAGGTTGCGTGATTAACGACTACGCCGACCGCAAGCTCGACGGCCACGTGAAGCGCACCCGCGACCGACCGCTGGCCACCGGTGAAATCATGCCCGGCGCGGCCTTGCTGCTGTTTGTCGTGCTGGTGCTGTGTGCAGGTCTGCTGGTGCTCACGCAAAATCGTCTGACGATTGGGCTCGCCTTTATCGCCGTGCCGCTGGCCGCGATTTATCCCTTCATGAAACGCCACACCTACCTGCCGCAGGTGTTTCTGGGCGCGGCTTTTGGGTGGGCCGTGCCGATGGCCTTTGCCGCCCAAAACAACGCGGTGCCCCCCTTGGCCTGGCTAATCCTGAGTGCGGTAGTGCTGTGGGTGCTCGTCTACGACACCGAATACGCAATGGTCGATCGCGAAGACGACCTGCAAGTGGGGATCAAATCCACGGCCATCCTGTTCGCTGATTCAGACCGCCTGATTATCGGCATCCTGCAAGTCTTGATGCTGATCAACCTCTGGTTGGTCGGCGCGCAGGCCCAGCTGGGGCTGTGGTTTCATTTGGGTCTGGTGGTGGCGGCCGCGCTGTTTGGTCATCAGCAAGCGCTGATTGCGCGCCGCGAGCCGGCGGGCTGTTTCGCCGCCTTCATGAACAACAACTGGGTGGGCTGCGCGCTCTTTGCGGGGATCGCTGCGGATTACGCCTTGCCCTAAGGCTTGGCGCCAGTCGGATCGCCGTCTGCCACTTGATCCACTGCCAAACTGTGCGAGCGGCTTAAGTAATTTTGGCCACGCGCTTGGGCCTTGGCGAGGTTAGCGTCGCTGAGCTGTTTGGCCATCAGGGCCAGATTAGGTCCCGCCAAAGCATGGCCCAATCGCTCGGCGGCATAAGTGCGGGCATAGCCCTCCACCGGATCTGCCGGCAGACCGTCGCCCTCCGCATAGAGATAACCGAGGTTGAGTTGCGCGTCTGCGCTGCCATTGCTGGCCGCAAGGCGATACCAGGTGGCCGCCAGGGCGGGATTGTGCGGCCAGTCCTGACCGAGGTCGTAGAGCATCGCCAGACTTAGCTGGGCGGGTACGAAGCCCGCACCGGCGGCCTTCTTCAGGAGTTGCTCCGCACGCTCACGATCCGCCGGCTGACCCTGCCCCAATCGCACCAGCCGCGCGAGGTTATAGGTTGCTTTGACGTGTCCCTGATTGGCGGCCGGCAAGTACCAGTTCACCGCGCCGCTGTACGAGCGATCCACACCTTCGCCCAGTTCAGTCAGAAGCCCCATACCGAACATGGCCTCCAGATGCCCGCGGGCCGCCGCCCGCTGCATCCAACGCGCGGCGATGACCGGATCGCGAGTCACCGAGCCCCCTTTGAGGTACATCACGGCCAGCCGGTACTGGGCTTCCACATCGCCGCCTTCGGCAAGCTGCACGATGCGGGCAACGGCATCCGGATTCCCCTGCGCCGCGGCCCGTTCAAACCACTGCCTGGCCCGCCGGTCGTCGCGCGCGACGCCCCGTCCATCAAGCGTCATCATCCCGAGATTGTATTGGGCCTTCGCATAGCCCTGCGCCGCGCTTTTCTCATACCACAGCAGGGCTTGAGCATCGTTGCGCGGCACGCCTTCGCCATTGTCGTAGAGCAAACCCAGCGCAAACTGGGCCCGCGGGTCGCCGGTGGCGGCCATCGCCGTAAAGCCTTGCAGCGCAGTGCCGTAATCCTGCGCGCGGTAAGCGTCGACCGCCGTCGTGAACTCATCTGCCCGTAGCGCGGCTGCCGGCCATAGGCAGACCGTGAGCAAAAGGGCAGAAATGAAGGTTTGACGACGCATGAGTCGGGTAGCGGCCAAGGCGGAGATAATTGCAGCGGGAGATTCAGCAGGCATTCTGACTCGACCCTCAACCAGCGGATGCGAGCTGCAAACCGGGTGCGAACGGTGCACCGAACTGCCAACCTGAACCCCGTTCGGGCTGAGCCTGTCGAAGCCTGAACGGGCCGGCAGTGCCTCGACGACCGCGCCTTCGACCTCGCCCTTCGACGGGCTCAGGGCGAACGGTGCACCGAACTGCCAACCTGAGCCCCGTTCGGGCTGAGCCTGTCGAAGCCTGAACGGGCCGGCACTGCCTCAACGACCGCGCCTTCGACCTCGCCCTTCGACGGGCTCAGGGCGAACGGTGCACCGAACTGCCAACCTGAACCCCGTTCGGGC
>CANFVX010000317.1 GCA_947450495.1 Gammaproteobacteria bacterium | reverse complement strand
CCCCGCGATCCACCAGTCGTCGTCCGCTTTCCAGATTTTTCGCCGCGAGCATCATCGTGGGATGCAGGCCAAAAGTTTCCCAGGGCTGCCCGCCTTCCTCGTCGAAATACGGGTTCGGTGCCGTGGGGTGGCAGCCGTCGGCGCAAAAGCGTTTGCCATAGCCCATTGCGAACGCGGTGGTAATCGACATGCAGCCGACGCGATACGGATAGGTAAACGCGAGCGCGTAGCCTTCAATCCGCTCGCGGGTGTTGATGCGCACCTTGATATAGGCGCGGTCAAAAACTTCCGGCGTAATCTCTGACTTGGGCACGCCCAGCGCAACCTGCACGATGTTTTCCGGCGGAATCCCGCGCTGTTTGGCGTAGTACTGGCCGAGCTTGAAGCTGTCGGGATCGTCTTCGTTGATGATGACGGCGAGTTGGTGCGGGGCGATGGCGGCGCTGGCCGCCGCCGGGATCAGCAGCAGCGCGAGCGCGCTGCAAAGCCGCAGGATCGGGCCCAACGGCAACCTAGCGCTGGGACTTTTTGAGCGCTTTCATGGCGCGATCGAGGCCATCCAGCGTGAGCGGGAACATCCGCTCGTTCATCAGCTTTTTGACCAGCCCGATCGATGGAATGTAGTTCCAGTGATCTTCCGGCTGCGGATTGAGCCACACCGCGTTGGGATATAGCGCCAGCAGACGACCAATCCAGGATGCGCCGGTTTCTTCATTCCAGTGCTCGATGCTGCCGCCCACCGCCATGATTTCGTAAGGACTCATGGTGGCATCGCCCACAAAGACCACCTTGTGGTCCGCGCTGTATTTGTTCATCAGCGTGGTGGTGGGGAAGCGGTTGTGGGCGCGCATGAGGTTGTCGCGCCACACCGTTTCGTACACAAAGTTGTGGAAGTAGAAATGCTCCAGATGCTTGAACTCCGTGCGCGTGGCCGAGAAGAGTTCTTCGCAAACCTTCACGTGCGGGTCCATCGAACCGCCCACATCAAGGAACAACAACAGCTTGGTGGTGTTGCGCCGTTCCGCCACGAGTTTGATATCCAGCAGGCCGGCTTTGCGCGCGGTGGAGCGGATGGTGTCGTCGATATCGAGTTCTTCCTCAGCCCCTTCGCGCGCAAAACGCCGCAGCTTGCGCAGCGCCATCTTGATGTTGCGGGTGCCGAGTTCGACCTGATCGTCGAGATTTTTATACTCGCGCTTGTCCCACACTTTGACCGCGCGACCCTGGCCGCTTTTGTTCTGGCCAATGCGCACACCTTCGGGGTTGTAGCCGTGGGCGCCGAAGGGCGAGGTGCCGCCGGTGCCAATCCACTTATTGCCGCCGTGATGGGCTTTTTTCTGTTCTTCGAGCCGCTTTTTCAGCGTCTCCATGAGCTTGTCCCAGCCGCCGAGGCTTTCGATCTTCTGCTTTTCCTCTTCGCTGAGATTGAGTTCCTTTTGCTTCTTCAGCCAGTCCAGCGGGATCTCGCCGAGGATTTCCTCGAACAGCGTGGTCTTGCCCTGAATGTAATCGCCGAAGACCTGATCGAAACGATCGAAGTAGCGTTCATCCTTGACCAGCGTGCAGCGCGCCAGATAGTAGAACTCGTCCACGCTGAACGCGGCGACGCGGGCCTCGAGCGCACGCAACAGGGTGAGATACTCGGTCACCGAGACCGGTATCTTCACCGTGCGCAGGCGATAGAAGAAATCAGTTAGCACCGGTGCGCCGCGTCATGAAGACCAGCCGCTCGAACAGGTGCATGTCCTGTTCGTTCTTGAGCAAGGCGCCGTAGAGTTTGGGAATGGCCTTGCGGCTGTCCTTCTCGCGCAACGCTTCCGGCGGGATGTCATCGGCCACCAGCAGCTTGATCCAGTCGAGGAGTTCCGAGGTCGACGGCTTTTTCTTCAGGCCCGGCAGTTCGCGCAGTTCGAAAAAGCTTTGCAGGGCTTCGGCCAGCAGGTGCTTCTTGATGTTGGGGAAGTGCACCTTGACGATGGTTTCCATGACGTCGGCATCGGGGAAGCGGATGTAGTGGAAGAAACAGCGACGCAGGAAAGCGTCAGGCAGTTCTTTCTCGTTGTTACTGGTGATGATGATGATCGGCCGCTGGCGGGCTTTGATGGTCTGCTGGGTTTCGTAAACGTAGAACTCCATGCGGTCGAGTTCCTGCAGCAGATCGTTCGGGAATTCGATATCGGCCTTGTCGATTTCGTCGATCAGCAGAATCGGCTGGACGTCGGATTCGAAGGCTTCCCAAAGTTTGCCTTTGACGATGTAGTTACCGATGTCTTTCACGCGGTCGTCGCCCAGCTGGGAGTCGCGCAAGCGGGCAACGGCGTCGTATTCATACAGGCCGCGGGCGGCCTTGGTGGTGGACTTGATATGCCAGCCAATCAGCGGGCGACCCAGCGAGCGGGCGATTTCTTCGGCCAGCATGGTTTTGCCGGTGCCGGGTTCGCCTTTGACGAGCAGCGGACGCTCGAGCGTAATGGCCGCATTGACGGCCATCATGAGGTCGTCGGTGGCGACGTAACTTTCGGTTCCGGAGAAGCGTGCATTGGACATGGCTGAACCCGCAAAAAAAATTGTGTCTGGATTGTATGACAGGAATCTGGCCCGGCCCACCGTTGGATGGCGCCGCTGCTGCTGCGTGCTGGCCGGTCTGCTCCTGCTGGTCGTTGAGGGTCGAGCCGACCTCGCGTCCGGGCAGGAGGCGTTCAAGGCGCGGGACTACGGGCGTGCCGTGCAGGCTTTTGCGCCCGTGGCGGAAGCGGGCGACGCCACCGCCCAGTACTACATGGGCTTGCTCCACGAGCGCGGCTGGGGTCTGGTGCCCGACTTCGTCAAAGCCGCCGGCTGGTACACCAAGGCGGCGGAGCAGGGTAATCCCAAGGCCCAGCACAATCTGGCCACCTTGCTGCAGGACGGGCGCGGGCTGGCGCGTGATCTGCCCGCCGCCATCGACTGGTATCGCCGGGCGGCCGCGCAGGGTAGTGCCAAATCTGCGCTACGGCTTGGTGCGCTCTACTTTGCCGGCGAAGGCGTCGAGCGCGATTTCCATGCCGCGCGCCAGTGGTGGGAACGCGCCTATGCGGGGGGCGAGGCGGACGCCGCGTATAACCTTGGCATCATGGCCCGTCGGGGGTTCGGTACGCCGCGAGATGCCGCCAGCGCTTTTAGCTGGTGGGAAAAAGCCGCCCGTGCCGGCTCGCCGCTGGCGCGCAACGCCGTGGGTGAGCTGTATCTGCGCGGCGAGGGCGTGCCGCCCGACCCGCTCGCCGCGTGGGCGTGGTTCACGCTCGCCGCCGACGCGGGGGTGGCGGCGGCTGCCCAAAGCGCGGCGCTGCTGGGGGCAAACTTCAATGACAAGATGCTGGCCGCCGCACGGGCGCAGGCGGCTGAATTCGCGTCTCCGCCCTGAGGCGGCCGTAGCTGATCGAGATCGCCCTGATCCTGCGTGCGAACGTATAGCGTGCTCTGTCCCAGCGTTCACAGGAGTTCGCGCGATGAGTCTCTCCCCGCTGCGTGCCAGTCCAAAGTCGATGGATTCTGGCGTCTTGACCGTCGACGCTCAGCGACGCTATCCGCGGCTGGCGCTGCATTGCCCGCTGCAGCTGGCGAATGATGCGGGTGAGTGCTGGAGCGTTCAGGCCCGCAATATCTCGCCGGGCGGCCTGCAGATTGTGTGCGATCACACCATCGCCGCGCGCTTGCGCGAGCATCCGCTGCACACGACCTGCCGCTATCCAGCGGTGCTCCAAGCCGGCGTCGTGTTGCCGCTGGCGCAGGGGCAGCGCCGGCTCACGGTAGGGCTTGGCTTGAATTACGCGGTCACCGCCGAGGACGATGAACACTGTTTGCTGGGCTTCAGTTTTGTGGCCTTGCGGCCCGTGGCGCAACGGATATTGGCCAGTTTTCTGGCGACCAAGGGGGCTGCTCTCGCCGCCGGCAGGGCGCCGTTGCCGCGCTAGTGCTGATCAGGCGTCAAGGTCTGGAATGAGCGCGCTGCGCAGCTGCGCAATTTGGTCTTTCAACAGGAGCTTGCGGCGTTTCAGGCGTTTGAGCATGAGCTCGTCGATACCCGGTTGGGTCGATAGCCGGCTCACGATTTCGTCGAGGTCGCGGTGTTCGACCTCCAACGTGCGCAATCGACGCAGCAGCGACCCCGAATTTTCTATCTGCACGCGCCGCCCCATCTCGAATGGCTTGATTTG
>CANFVX010000316.1 GCA_947450495.1 Gammaproteobacteria bacterium | reverse complement strand
GGTCTTGCCGGTCATGTTGATGCGGCCGCTCAAATCGCCGTTGACGGCGGCGGCGACGATGCTGGAGACCTCTTGCTCAGAGGTGATCTCATCGGTGCGGTCTACCCACTGCATGATGTGACCCGTCGCCTGACCGTGCTCGTTCTGCACCGGGCGCGCGAGCAGGTTCAGCTTGCGGCCCGCGACTTCCATCTCGACGGTCTCGCCGGAGCGCAGCGCGCGGTCGTAGGAGGCCGCGTCCTGCGAAGTCGTGAACAGCGTTCGGAGCGGCTGGCCGTAAAAGGCCTCAAGGTCGAAAGCCGCGCCGCCAAACAGTTTGAGCAGCGCCTTGGCCGGTGGCGTCGCATGCACAAGCTGGCCTTCGGCATTGGAGACCGTCACGCTCACCGGCAGGCTGTCCAGCGACAGCCGGATGCGCTGGTTGAAAGTGGCGGCCTCGGCGGCCCGCGCCATCTGCGCCTTGGCGGCGTTGACCACTTCGGTGATGCGCGCCTTCTGCCCCGGCAGCGGCTCCATGCTTTCATCGAACATCCCGCGCGAGTATTGGTCCATCAGATCGACTGCGCGCGCGTTGAGATCGATATGGGACTGCACCATCCCGTTCACGCCGGCGGCCAGCGCGCCATAGCTGCCCGGCAACTCAGCGGCGGGCATCGCGTGCGAAATCATGCCGGCGTCGTGCTTTTCGGCCATTTCGCTTTGGGCTACCCGAAAGCGCTTCAGCACACCGTGCACGGTAATGAGTGATCGCAGCACCTGCGCGATTTCATCGCGCGTGGTCGGCGCGGCAGGGGTTTGCGCGAGGTCGCCCTCGGCCAGTTCCACCAGATGTTGGCGCACCGTTCGCAGGCCGCCGCGCGTGATCAGAAAAAAGCTGTAGAACAGGTAGGCGGCGAACAGCAATACGCCGATGACCATCTTGCCGGCCTGCTGCGTTTTTTCCTGCAGCCCGTTGATGCGCGCCGCGAGCATCTCGTCGAGCGCTGGCAGGGCTTTGTCGTAGAAGGCCTGCAATCGTTGCGTGAGCGCTTCGCCGCCCGCAAAGAACTGCGCCGCGTTTTGCGCTTTGTCCTGTTGCAGCGCTTGCACGTCGCCGCCTGCGGCCATGAAGGCGGTGGCCTGCGCCAGCACGCCCATGTCCAGCTTCGCCTCTACCGAGGGGTTCGCGGCAAACACTTTGGCCAGATAGGACTGGGCCGTGCTCAAGCCGCTCTGCGCGCTCGCAGTCGAAACCGCAAAGCGGAGCGTGTCCTGCCTCCCCACCGTCTTCTCAATTGCCCCGGTCAGTTCTTTGGCATAAGTGCCCCAGGCCCAGACTTCACCCAAGTCGGCGCGCAACTGCGGCAGGATGTTGATGATGCTGAAGAGGTAGTAGCTGTCGATGTCGGGGTCGAGGGCCAGATTGGAGTTGTCGCCCACGCTGCCCAGCAGTTTGGTCAGCGTCTCGTTAACCGGGTCATAAATCGAGGTGTCATCTGCATTCTCCTCGATGGCCGACTGTGCGGCCTTATTCCACGCACCGCGCAAGGCATCGAACTCGCCACGCAAGGCCAGCGGATCGCCGGCAGCAGTCAGGAATTGCTCAAACGCCTTCAGCGCCGCTTCCATCTGTGCCTTGCCGGTCTGGAGATCGGCCTTCGCATCATGACCGCCGGCGTCGACAAGGCTTAAATCGCGGATGCGCAGCAAAGCCCCTGAAATCGGGACGAGGCGCTGGAAGGCATCGACGCCCAAGCGCTCCTTGGCGCTAAACGCGATCTGGGTGTTTTGCGCGGTCAAAAAGTAGTAGCCCAGCAAAGCCACCGGCAGCAGGAACATGCAGGAAATGATCAGTGCCTTGATGGGAAAGGTCACGCTGCCCATCAGGGCGGTGCCGGGCCGCCAGAACAAAAAGAAGCCGCGCGGGCGGCGGGTCGCTCTGTCTGGACTTGTATTGGATGACATCGTTTTAGCCTTTAATTCGTGGATTCCCGAGCCAGAAAGCAACCCACCATGTGCCAGCCCGAGGCCTCAGGGTTTGAGCGTCGGGCTCAAGCCGTGAAGGCGGCCCGGTAGCATCCAGACACCTGATGTGCGTGTTTCTCTAACAGCGTTAGCGCCCCGTTATCGGAAACCTGTGCGGCCTTAGCAGGACTTCGGGCCTGAGGAGCGCGTTGTTAACGGTGGGCGAGTGCCTTACCAACGAACACATCGGCCTCGCGTAGCGCGATCTTGAACGCCGGCGGCTTGTGTTGCGGGTTTGAGGGCCTTACCCCTCACAGCAGATAAAAATCCACCACCGGCGCTACGCAGTCGTTCTGCAGGTGAATCTTCTTGCTGGCGATTTGCCAGCCGTCGTTGCTAAGCACCAGCGCCACTTCGTAATAGCCAAAATGCACCCGCTGTTGCGCGGTGCGCGGCTCGAAGAAATGCACCTGAAAGCTGCAGCGCGCATCGACGCGGGTGGCGTTTGCGCCGGTCACCGCGAGGTTGCTGATGAAATGCGTGGTGCGCGGCAAGGGCATGGTGGTGACCGAGGTGCGCGACCGCAGGCGCATCACGCGTTCTTCCAGCCCCACGCGCTGGGTGTGATAGATGAGCGAGATTTCGGTGTCGGGATCTTCGGTGGCGGTGGACTCATCGCGCCAGGCCGGCACCCAGTACACGGCGTCTTCGGCGTAGAGCGCGAGCCAGCCCTGCCAATCGCGCCGGTCCATTAAAAATCCCTCGCGGATGAGGAACTCGTTGGCGACGGCCAATGCTTCGGTGTGATTCATGGCCTAACCCTCGCGCGTCATCAGCCGCAGCCATTCGCGATGGCCGGCGTGGAAACAGGTTTCGTCGCCGTACTCGCGGTTGCCGTAAGTCCAGCGCACGTTGGTGAGCTTGAGTTCGTCGCCGCAGTAGCGACGGTCCTCCGCCGGCGCGAGGCCGCGCGCATAGCCTTGCGAGTTCATGCGGCCGGCGGCGGCCGGATAGCCCGACTGGCAAAAGGCGTACATGACGTTGTCGTCTGAAGTCGCGAGGCCGCTGTGATTGAAGAACTCCTCGTACTGCCGGATGCGAAACGCGCGCGCCGCCGGGGCTTCGCCGATGGGCGCGAGACAGTGCGAGTACATGCGCGTTTTATCCACCGCCAGCGGCTGCCAGTGGCGGAGCTGCAGCGACTGGATGTCCACGATTTGCAGATTGGGAAAGATGGTGAGGTTGCGCTGGCGCAGCATCCACTTCACGCGTTCATCGCCATGTTTCTCGCGCAGCGCGGCCAGCCGGGTGGCATCGCGCGGCAAGGGGCGGCGGTCGGGGCCTTGTCCCCCGAGCCCCACCGACCAGGTCACCGCGTGGCCGTAGGGAAAGCTGAAGCTGGCGGCGGCTTCCGGATCGGGGTCTTGCAGATCGCTCGCCATGTCGGGCGGGACCTCCGCCGGCGGCCGCTGTCGCAGGATTTGCACGAAGGACGCGTGGGTGGGGAAGAAATGGTAGTAGTCCAGCCCGTTCTCGAACTGGAATTTCCAGTTCGCATCGAACTCATAGCTGACCGTGCCCGGCACGAACTCAAGCCCCTCGGGGCCTTGGTCGGCCACCAGATCGAGAAACATCGCCGCATCACCCAGATGCTCGGTCAGCGTGGGCACATTCGGTGAGAGGCTGGCGAAGATGAAGCCCCGGTAGCTTTCGAGTTTGGCGATGGCCACCAAATCGTGGTTGTCGGCCAGGAACGCCGGTGCGTATTGGGCGGATTCCTTGCCCGTAATGCCTACGTTGCGGCCCGCGCTGTCGTAGGTCCAACCGTGATAGCGACACACGTGCACGCGCTGATGGCCTTTCTTCAGAGGACACAGCAGCGTGCCGCGATGGCGACAGCTGTTAAGCAGCCCGCGCAGCTGGCCGTCGGCGTCGCGGCTGATAATCACCGGCACGCGCCCCATCTGCGCGGTGATGTAGTCGTGGGGCTTCGGCAGTTCGCTCTCCAGCCCCACGTAGACCCAGGTGGACTCGAAAATTCTGGTCATTTCCAGATCGAAAATGCCCTGATCGAGAAACGCCTCGTGACGCACGCCGAAGATGCCGTCGGCCGGCCGGTCGTCGATAAGGTCGCGCGGGTGAAGGAAAAGAGGCTGATTCATACCGTGCTCCTGCAGGCGCTCAGGCGGCGCCGAGTTCGTCGATGAAAGTGGCCGATTCCATCACGCGACCAAAGTAGGGCAACAGCACTTTCAAGGTTTGTTCGCTGTACTCGCCCAGCATGCGATC
>CANFVX010000315.1 GCA_947450495.1 Gammaproteobacteria bacterium | reverse complement strand
CCAAGGCCTCCATGATGCAGCGCTGGGCAATGCGCGCCAGCGCCATATCCTGTTTTGATGGCGCGACAGTAACCGGCTCGCCGTCTCTCTTCAGTGCAGTCATGCGGAAGTCCTCCGTGGCCCTGCGTGCGGGGCAAAGTCGCTATAGATGCATTAAACGCAATAAGTGCATCAAATGAAAAGTGGTTTGCGCTGCCGAAGCTAAGGACAACCCGCTTTTCCACCACCCCACCCCCTCGCTATGCTCAACGCCAAAACCTCCAGGGAGTGGCGCCATGAAGCTCGGTCTGTTGTTACTGAACGGCGAGATGAAAGATCTGGTGGCCACCGCCCGCCGCGCCGAAGCCGCCGGCTTTGGCTCCGTGATGGTGGCCGAGGTGTATCGCAGCGCCTGGGTGCTGCTCACCGCCATCGCCGCCGCCACGAACACAATCACCCTCGGCCCCTACGTGATCAACGCCTACGCCCGCAGCCCGCTGGTGGCCGGCATGAGCGCGATTGATTTCAACGAGTTCGCCAACGGCCGGCTGGTGCTGGGCGTGGGCGGCGGCAACCGCGAGGTGAACGAAGTGTGGCAGGGCATGCCCCACGCCCGCGTGCTCACCAAGCTGCGCGAATACGTGACGATTCTGCAGCGCATGGCCCGCTGCCCCGCCGGGCAGCCCCTGCACTTCGAAGGCAAAATCCATCGCATGCAATGGACCCCGGCCGTCACCCCACTCGCCACGCCCTTCCCCGTGTTTCTCGCCGCCGTGTTCCCCGACATGCTCCGCGTGGCCGCTGCGTGCGCGGACGGCATTGCCGGCGGCGCCACCTTAAGCGCCGACTATCTTAAAAACGTGATGCAGCCCCGCGCCGCCGCCTACGCCGAAGCCGCCGGCCGCGACCCCGCCGGCTTACGCTGGCGCAGCGTGATGTTCACCGCCGTGAACGAAGACCGCGAGCAGGGCTTTGGTGCCGTCGTCGACCAGCTCCTGCGGCTGATGCCGGCCGGGCACACCGAAGCCGCGCTCAAAGCGATCCCGGATGAAGCGGTAGACCTGCTGTGCATTGCCGGCACGAAAGACGAATGCCAGGCGAAAGTGCGGGCGTATGAGGTCGTGGGGGAGGAGCGGTTGCTGGTGGGGGTTGGGGGGGGTGTGGTGGGGGTCAAATAATCGCCAAGCTCAGCTGCCCCATTGGCGCGGCCGACGGCCGCACTTTAATTTCGATGTCGTAGCCCAGCCGATTCAGGCAATCCATCAGCTTGCGCTCCGACAGATTGGCAAAGTCACCGCGCATCAGGCCCGACACCTTCGCTTGCGGAATGCCCATGCGCCGACCGGCGTCTTCCTGCGTTAGCCCCAGCCGCCGCACAGCGCGGGTGATTTCGACCACCAGTCCCGACTTAATTTTGAGCTTCTCGGCATCCGGCAGCCCGAGGTCGGCAAACACGTTGCCGGAGCTGGCTTCGATGTTGATGGGCTTAGTTTGGGGTTTGGCCATGGCGAAGTTCCTGTGCTGCTGCTTCGGCGATTTTGAGTCGCGCTCGAATGACTTCCAAATGCTGTTTCGGGGTGGCGATACCGTGCTTGCTCTTTTTCTGGAAGCAATGCAGAACAAATATCGCCTCGGCAAATCTCACCGTGTACACGGCACGGTAGGTTCCTCCGGCGTCGTCCTCGACAATCTCAACCACGCCGGCGCCACCAAAGCCCTTCAGCGGCTTCGCCGCATCTGCTGGTCACCACGCTGTGCAAAGTCCAAGGCGTGACCGAAAAACTTCCGCACGCCAGACGGGAGCGCCAGCAAGTCCTTTTTGCTACTGCCAACCCAGAAGAGCGGCTTGTTTTCGTCAGCCATGAGAGAGAATTATTCCTCAAAAGGAATAATCGGCAACCAGCTTTTAGGCGATCGGCTCAGCGTTTTGGCCCATCAGCTTCAAGAGAACGGAGGTTTCAGGGTCGGGGCGATGGCCTTGCTTGAACTAGTGTGAGGTCAGCTATCGCATGCTCCAACCGCCACGTAACCCTCATCGGTGATGACCCCTCTGACCGAACGAAATGCACAAGCCCACAGTAAAAAAATGGCGCACCGCCACCTCGCTGTGTTTTGCGAGTCTTCCGAACGAACAAGTGCACCGTAATGCCCAGCTGCGCATGCTGGCGGATCGCTATACCGTCCTTGCTGTCGAACTTAGTTTTGTTCTGGCTCACCCAGTTGAGTTCAGTGGATGAGACAAACTCGTCTGCGTAGTGGTGCTCTTCTTTCAATCCAGTTTTACCAAGCGACACCAAGAGGAAGATCTTGTCAGGAAAGCGCACGAATCCCTGATTCCATCGGGCAGTGTTGAACTCTAGGGCAAACAAGGGTGGAATCTCTGGCCGCTCGTAGCTCCGCCCCAACACTGCCCTTTGTCCAGCAGTAATCTCAGCTTGCATCACCCATTCGCCGGATAATCTATCGAAACACACCGAGTCGGCTCGGCCACTTGCTCCTGCCTCTGGCCCAAACCATTGACGCAGGACTGTCGCCAATTCGTTCCGACCAGTCACAGGGTCATCAAGGGCATTCATCTCGACCTTTACGAAACGGGCCGTATAGTTCTTACCATCAACCATGACCTGCACATCACCAAACGGGACATCACTAACCCAGCGCCTGTCCGGCAGTTTCAAGATTGGTGAGCCGTTGCTATCAAACACATTGCAGAAGAACCGCCCTCTACCCGCACCATCGCCGCCACGAATTAGGTATTGTGCTAGCCGCAGATCACAGACTTCACGCAGCATGCCGGGCAGTGCCGCCGCCGACTGAGCTCTGCCGCCAATAGTCACAAAGAACCGGTCTCCCTCGTGACGAAAGTATTTGCTCGGAACGCCTGTGTTGCCGCTTGTCAGAGCGTGGATAGGCTGGTCGAGCAGCAACTGCTCCAAGTCATCGTGCTCCGCTATCTCACGCGACAGCGCAGCGGAACGCGCGGAAATCCTGCGCACCTGTGCGGCAAGGTCGCCCAAAAGGATGCTTCCGGGCATGTTATCCGTGGCGACCAGGGCTAAAAGCACTAACGGCTTATAGCTCTTGGTGAGCCGAGTGACCTCCAGATCCTCAAGTAACTCGCGATTCTCCTCGAATGCGATCAGTTCATCCTGGGACAAAAGCGCTTGGGCACGGAGAAACCCGAACCATCCACCGAATGCACCACGCAAAGTGGCAGGCTCGAAGCCCGCATGCCAGAGTTCAGCTAGCGCGGGCCTCACACCGTGCATATCGAGGTGGTTCAACACCCACTCTTCGATAGCTTGCTGGCGACTGGTCAGGGGCAGAAGGTCCCGCAGAATGGCAATTGCCTCGAGGTCATAGGTGATCGCACACCCGTCGGGTAATTGCAGGCGACAGGCTTCGATGTCCTCGAGCTTGGCGCGTAGCTCACCCAACCGGTCTCCTTTTTCCAGCAACAATGCCGCCGCCCCCTGTAGGAAGCTTTTATGGTTCCCGATGTAATCGATGACCGAAAGACACTCCTTTGCGGTGCTGGTGCTGAGGCGCAACCCTCGACCGAACTGCTGCAGCCACAGGATCTTCGACTCACTGGGGCGAAGCATAAGCAGGGTATCCACACTGGGGACGTCAACTCCTTCGTTGAACATGTCCACCGAGAAGACGACATCAAGCTCACCTTGTTCCAGCGCCTGGAGCGCGTCCACACGTGAGGCTGAGCCGGGCCCGGAATGGACGGCAACGCATCGCACGCCGCGCTCGATAAAGTAATCGCGCATGAAGTTGGCGTGACTTTGCGATACGCAGAATGCCAAAGTCCTCGTGAGCTTCTTGCTCTGCCACTGCTCCAGTGCATTCTGCGCGCGGGCTTCCGTGGCAACCGCCGCCTCGAGCTCTGTGGGGTCAAATGATCTGTTACGCCACGGGATGTTGCTGAAGTCCACCACATCGGGCACACCAAAGTAGCGGAACGGACTGAGCAGTTTCTGCTCCACCCCGCCCCACAAATCGCAGCTGAAAACCAAGTTCTCGCCGCATAGGGCAAGAAGATCCGCGCCATCGCTGCGATCAGGCGTAGCCGTAAGCGCGAGCATGAACGCGGGTGAAAAGTGGTCGATGAGACGACGGTAGGTGGTAGCGCTCGCGTGATGGAATTCATCGATCACGATGTAGTCGAAGGCATCGGGCGCGAAATGCCGCAAGTCATTCCTGCGCCCCAGTGACTGCACCGACGCGAGAAGCACCTCGGTCTCTAGTGCTTTCTCGCCACCAGAGT
>CANFVX010000314.1 GCA_947450495.1 Gammaproteobacteria bacterium | reverse complement strand
TCAGCACCGTGCGCCATTTGATGCCGGTAGGAAACGCCGCGCCGCCGCGTCCGCGCAGGCCCGAATGCGTGATGGCTTCCACCAGTACGTCGGGCGTCATCGAGAGAGCGCGCTCCAGGCCGAGCAAGCCTTCGTGCGCGCGATAGTCGTCCAGCGAGAGTGGGTCAGTGCGCCCCACGCGCGCGAAGGTCAGGCGCTCCTGATTTTTAAGATAGCCAATCTCGGCGGTGAGGCCCTGGCGCAAAGGATGCGCAGCCCCCAGCTGAAAGCTGGCGTCAAACAGACCCGGCACATCGGCCACCGTCACCGGGCCGTAGGCGATGCGGCCAGCGGGCGTGGCGACTTCCACCAGCGGCTCCAGCCAGAACATGCCCCAGGAGCCGTTGCGCACCAGATGCAAAGGGAGCTGGCGGCGCGCGGCCTCGTGGGTAATGGCTTGCGCAACTTCGTCGGCACCCACCGAGCGGGCGGCGGAATCGCGCGGGACGTAGACGGTGATCATGCGCTTTCCCCTGCCAGCACGAGGGCGTCGAAGCGGGCGGCGGACACGCGGCCGTGCAGGCGTTCGTCGATCATCATGGCCGGCGCGCAGGCGCAGTTGCCGAGGCAATACACCGGCTCCAGCGACACGCGGCCGTCGGCGGTGGTCTGGTGAAAATCAACGCCGAGCTGCGCCTTGGCGTGCGCGGCGAGCGCCTCGCTGCCCATCGCCTGACAGGCCTCGGCCTGACACAGCCGCACGATGCGCTGGCCCGGCGGCTCGCGGCGAAAGAAATCGTAGAAGGTGATGACGCCGTGCACTTCAGCGCGCGAGAGATTGAAGGTGGTGGCCAGCAGTGCGGTGGCTTCCGGCGGGATAAAGCCGAAATGCGCCTGCACGGCGTGCAGCGCCGGCAGCAGCGGGCCCGGCAGCGACAGCAAGGGTGCTAACAACTGAAGGGCGGTCGCTTCGTGCCAGGCCGGCCAATGGGCGGACGCCGCGCTCATACCAAACCCTCGCTAGCAGCGCAGCGCCGGCGCGTGATGAGGGCGGCAATAGTCATCTCGGGGATACCCACGTTCGCAGTGCTCCAGAGCATGGTCGAAATTCGAGGCAAACAAGGCCGGCCCGCGTCAGGTCGGCGTGCATTGGAGGGGCATTGCGAGGAAAGCGGCGGTCGGCTTCGGGCCTGCCGGCACCGCCGGTCAGGTGGCCGGGGGTGCAGGTGGGCCGAGTCTGCACGGCGCGGGGCGCGACGTACGGGCTCGGGAAGTCGGCGCCTGATGCTCGTCCGGCCGACGCAGCAGCTGCACCTTCATCGCCGATCGCATGGGAGTCCGGACGAGGCCGGTTGCGATCAGTCCACTTCAATAGGTCTCAGTCGGTTACGCCATGGCGTGAAGAAACGACTTGAGGCTGGCCCGAGTATAGAAGCGGGAAAGGGGATTAGGGAACAGGGGGGGATTAAAAGGTGGGCGGGGACGCCCCGGGAGAACGGCCCCGCCCAAGTAGAAAATTCTTACTGCTGCGCTAAGGGCGCCTTCAGCTTGCCGCCGGGTCCGGCGCAGTTTCGGGGCCGTCCGGCATCAGCCGGCTGCGCGTGAGAAAACGCAGGCCGTGCGGGCCTTCCAGCGAGAACATCCCGCCCCGGCCCGGGACGACATCAATAATCAACTGCGTGTGCTGCCAGTACGCGAACTGCGCCTCGCTCATGTAGAAGGGCGTGTCTGCAATCTCGCCCAGCAACACATCGCTGTTACCCACCCGAAATTCCCCGAGCGGGTAACACATCGGGGCGCTGCCATCGCAGCAGCCGCCGGATTGATGGAACATCAGCGGGCCGTGTTCAGCCCGCAGTCGTTCGATCAAAGCGACGGCAGCATCCGTGACCAGCACCCGCGCCACACTCGTCATGACTTAGAAGAAACCCAGCGCTTTCGGGCTGTAGCTCACGAGCAGGTTTTTGGTCTGCTGGTAGTGGCCAAGCATCATGAGGTGGGTTTCGCGACCAATGCCGGAGCTCTTGTAGCCGCCAAACGCCGCATGCGCGGGATAGGCGTGATAGCAGTTGGTCCACACGCGACCCGCCTGACAGCCACGACCGAAGCGATAGGCCGTGGTGCCATCCCGCGACCACACGCCGGCGCCAAGGCCGTAGAGGGTGTCGTTGGCAATGGCAAGCGCATCGTCGAAATCCTTGAAGCGTGTGACGGCGACCACCGGCCCGAAGATTTCTTCCTGAAAGACCCGCATTTTGTTGTGGCCTTCGAGGATGGTGGGCTGCATGTAATAGCCTGATTCCATGCCGTCGCCGAGCGCATTGCGCTGACCGCCGGTGGGGCACTTCGCGCCTTCCTGCTTACCGATGTCGATGTAGGACAGGATTTTTTCCAGTTGCTCGCTGGACGCCTGCGCACCGATCATGGTGGAGAGGTCGAAGGGATTGCCCTGTTTGATGTTCTTCACCCGGGCCAGCGCGCGCTCCATAAAGCGGTCGTAGATTGACTCATGGATGATGGCGCGCGAGGGGCAGGTGCACACTTCACCCTGATTGAGGGCAAACATGGTGAAGCCTTCAATGGCCTTGTCGAGGAAGTCGTCGTCGCGATCGAAGACGTCCGGGAAGAACACGTTCGGCGACTTGCCGCCGAGTTCCAACGTCACCGGAATAATGTTCTCGGAGGCGTACTGCATGATCAGACGACCGGTGGTCGTTTCACCGGTAAACGCCACCTTGGCAATGCGCTTGTTCTGCGCCAGCGGCTTGCCCGCTTCCAACCCAAAGCCGTTGACGATGTTCACCACGCCCGGCGGAATGAGGTCGCCGATGATTTCGATCAGTTTGAGGATTGACACCGGCGTCTGTTCGGCCGGCTTCATCACCACGCAGTTGCCGGCCGCAATCGCCGGCGCCAGTTTCCAGGCCGCCATCAGAATCGGGAAGTTCCAGGGAATGATCTGGCCCACCACGCCCAGCGGCTCGTGGTAGTGATAGGCGACGGTGTCGTGGTCAATCTCGGACAGCCGGCCTTCCTGCGTGCGGATGGCAGCGGCGAAGTAACGGAAGTGGTCGATGGTCAGCGGGATGTCGGCCGCCAGCGTCTCGCGGATCGGCTTGCCGTTGTCCCAGCTTTCGGCCAGCGCAACGGCTTCCAGGTTGGCCTCGATGCGGTCGGCGATCTTCAGCAGCAGGGTCGACCGTTCGGCGGGTGAGGTTTTGCCCCACGCGTCTTTGGCAGCGTGGGCGGCGTCGAGCGCCAACTCGATGTCGGCGGCGCGCGAGCGCGGAATCTCGCAGTAGACCTTGCCGGTGATCGGGCTCAGGTTTTCGAAGTATTCCCCGCCGACTGGCGCTACCCACTTGCCGCCGATGTAGTTCTCGTAGCGGTGCTTGAATTCAACTTTGGCGCCAGCAGCGCCCGGCCACGCATAAATCATTTGAACCCCCCCTGATTCTGGCTTTGTTGTGCGGACAATAAAGGCTTATCAACACCTATATTGGCTGAGCCAAGGGAGTATAGATTGCTAATTTACGGCGCATAAATAAGCACTGAAAAACCAGTTAATGCATACGACGAGACGTCAGGCGACTCATGACTCAAGTCAGGGACGGAGGAACGCGCAGCGCTGGAGCAGGCGTTGGCGCCAGTCGGCGGCGAGACCCGTGGCGCTGGCCAAGGCCTCGAGATCCGCCACGTCAGGACGATGCTCGGCCGTGACCGTCAGGAAGCGCGCGAGCGTGATGGCAGGATTGGGTCGCGCGATGAGCATAAGGGCGTCACCCGGTCGGACCTCGCCTTCCTGCACCACCCGCAAATACCAGCCCTGCAAATGCTCGCGGGCGATAAACGTGGCGAGTCCGGGGCACTGATAGCGGGAGTCGATTTTCGTGCAGGGATTCCGGGGCTGGGTGATTTCGACCTCGGCCGTCCCGAGTCGCCAGCGGTCACCGATGCAGACGCGGTGCTCGTTGAGATCGGGGCAGGAGAAGTTCTCGCCAATGGAGCCCGGAATCGCCAAGCCGGCGAGCTCCGGGTAGCGCTCAACGATGCGCGCATAGCTCGTTTGCGGAAATTGATGGAGCGCTTTGTCGGGGCCGCCGTGGAATCGGCGATCGGCCTGCGCGTCACCCAAAATGCCAAGCCGCGTGATGGTGGCGCGTGGCAGCGGTTGTTCGAGGATCGCGCTGCGCTCGCCGCCCGGCATCAGCACGCTGGGCTGCGCGGCGTAGAGGCCGGTGATGGGATAGCGCTCGGAAGAAGTCATGGGTGCGGGGGTCTTGGAGGGATTTGGGGATCGCCGGGTCGGGGCGCGTTCATGCTTCGACTGGCTCAGCACGAACGGGGGATAGGCTTTCAGTTCAGTTT
>CANFVX010000313.1 GCA_947450495.1 Gammaproteobacteria bacterium | reverse complement strand
GGTCATGCGTTCATCAAACGCCAGATGCGCGACGCCGACGCGCTCTTTGCCGGCGAACTCTCCGGCCACTACTACTTCAGAGAGAACTATTTCGCCGAAAGCTCAGCGCTGGCGGTGATCTTCGTCGCGAATCTGGTGAGCAGCGTCGACCAGCCGCTGTCTGCGCTGATTGCGCCCTTGCGTCGTTACGCGCCGAGCGGCGAAATCAACTCGCGCGTGGAAGATGTGGCACAGGTGTTCAGCGCGCTGCGCGCCGCCTATCCGGACGCGCAATTCAGCGAACTCGACGGCTTGAGCGTGGAATATCCAGACTGGTGGTTCAACGTGCGCGCCTCAAACACCGAGCCGCTGGTGCGACTGAACCTGGAGGCCCCCACCCCGGCCGAGATGGCGTCGCGTCGCGACGAAGTGCTGGCCATCATTCGCCGTTAGGGCACGCGCCCTCAGCGCTCGCGGCAAATCTCCGCCGCGATCCCGCTGAGCGGCACCGAGCGGCTCACCGCGCCGCGTTTCACCGCCTCTTTCGGCATGCCGTACACCACGCAGGACGCCTCGTCCTGCGCAAGGGTCTGGGCACCGGCGTCAAACATTTCCTTCAGGCCCTGCGCGCCGTCGTCGCCCATGCCGGTCATGATGATGCCCAGCGCATTGCGACCAGCCGCTTTGGCCGCCGATCGGAAGAGCACATCCACCGACGGCTTGTGGCGACTGACTGCCGGCCCGTCGACCACGTCCACGAAGTAATACGCACCGCTGCGCTTCAGTAGCGTGTGGCGACCGCCTGGCGCGATCAGGCAGAGGCCGGGGATGACCCGATCGTTAGCTTTCGCTTCCCGCACTTCGATCGCACAGATCTTGTTGAGGCGCATCGCGAAAGCTTCGGTGAATTTCTCCGGCATGTGCTGCACGACCACGATCCCCGGCGCCACGCGGGGCAACTCAGTAAGCACCGCTTCGAGGGCCTGCGTCCCACCGGTGGACGTCCCGATGGCCACAATGCGCTCGGTGGTCTGCGCCATCGCCTGCGCGGTGGCGGCAGGAATCACTGCGTCTGCGGTGAACTTGGGGGGAATTTTAATGGGCGACTCCCGACCAGGTCGCACTCGCCCCACCTTCGCCTGCGCGGCTGCCTTGATGGCATTGATGAGCTCCGCCGCGGACTCTTCCAGAAATTTTTTCAGCGCAAGTTTGGGCTTCACGATGATTTCCACCGCCCCGGCCGACATCGCCTGCATCGTCGTATCCGCGCCCTTCTCGGTCAGCGTCGAGCAAATGACCACGGGTGTTGGATGTTCATCCATCACCTTGCGCAGAAAGGTAATGCCATCCATCCGCGGCATTTCCACATCGAGCACAATCACGTCGGGCCATTCGCGTTCCATTTTCTCCAGCGCGTAGAGCGGATCCGAGGCTGCGCCCAGCAAGCGCAGTCCCTGCGCCTTGCCAATCATGTCCGTCATCACCTGACGCACGACTGCGGAATCGTCGATGACCATGACGGAGATGGAGTTCATCGCGCCTGCTCCGTCTTCGGCTGGTGCTTCACCCACACGCTGCCGTCCCACAGGTCGAACATCACGATGCGGTGCCCTTCGCCGCCCACATGACTCGCCTTCACCGGCTGACCGTGCAAGGCCAGAATGCCGAGCCCGGCGGTGACATTCTGCTGCCCAATCGCGGATTTGCCGGTTTTGTTGACAGTGGGAAACATGTCCCCACCGCCAAAGAGCTTGATCTCGTAATCGTTGGGGTCGGTCCCCAAGCGCACCGACTCCTTCAGAAACATCAGGTAGGCCTCATCGCCGAAGCGACCGTCGAGTTCGGGGGTTCGGCGCGAACCGCGAGTCGGCAGCATGTAGTGGCACATCGCGCCGAAGCGGCGTTGCGGGTGCCACATGGTCATGGCTACACAGGAGCCGAGCAGCGTGCGCATGCGCACGTCAGGGTCGTCACTGAACTGGAATTCACCAGGCTGCAGGAAATATTCAAAGTACTCGCTGGCTGATCGCATAAAACTCAGGCGTCACTGGCGCTGGTAGATAGCCGGGTGGATCGTCGTAAGCGGCAGGTTCATGCCATGCAGGCTTTCAGAATGACCGCAGAAAAAATAGCCACCGGGACGCAAGGCCTTGCACAACTGACGCACCACCTTCGTTTTGGTTTCCATATCAAAGTAGATCAGCACGTTGCGCAGGAAAATCAGATCGAATTGCCCCAAGTCCGGGAGCGGCGCGATGAGATTGACCTGCATGAAGCTCAGGCGCCGGCGTAATTCCGGCACCACTCGAAACGTCCCCTCCTGAGCTCTCACGCCGCGCAAACAGTAGCGGGTCAACAGTGCGCGAGGAATGTGTTCGGCCCGCTCCATCGCGTAATGCGCGGTCTGGGCCCGAGCCAGCACTCGCGTGCTGATATCCGAGGCCATCACCTCCCAGGCGCTGTCGCGCAACTGCGCGGCGAGCGTCATCGCTATGCTCCACGGTTCTTCCCCACTCGAACATGCGGCACTCCACACCCGATACGGCGCGCCGGGCTTGCGCTCAGGCAACGCCTTCTCCCGCATAAAATCAAAATGCTTGGGTTCACGGAAAAAGTAGGTTTCGTTGGTGGTCAGCAGATCGAGCGCGATCTGCGGCTCGTGCCGGTCGTGACCTTCGGTAATCAGGCGATGGTAGTCCTCGTAGCGCTCCAGACCGTGATGAACGAGGCGCTTTTGCAAGCGACTCATCATCAGCGGTTTTTTTGCTGGCGACATGCTGATGCCGGCCTGTTCGTAGACCCAGTCCCGTAACAGGCCGAAAGCCTTCTCGCTCAGTTGATCGGCGGGCATGGCAGCTAGCGGCTAACGCACCGAGCGAGGAGGCGCCTCAACTCGGCAGTGCCGATTCAGGCACCATCCCCAAGGCTGCGATCTCGTGAATCGACAACACCGTGGAGCTGTCGAGAATCACCACGAAGCTGCCGTTCACCTTGCCCATGCCGCGAATGAAGTCTGTTCGCAGTTTGGCGCCGAAGCTCGGCGGCGGTTCGATTTCGCTTTGCGGGATATCGATCACCTGGTTCACACCATCCACAATGATGCCCACATCGAGTTGCTCCTCATCGGACTGCACTTCGAGAATAACCACACAGGTGCGCCGCGTGGGCTGGCTCGCAGGCCGGCCGAACCGCACGGCCAGATCGACCACTGGCACCACACGCCCCCGCAGATTCAGCACCCCTCGTACGCAGGCTGCCATCATCGGCACGTTAGTCAGTTCCGGGTACTCCAGAATTTCCTTGATCATGAGGATGGGCATCGCAAATGTCTCATCCCCCAGTTTGAACGTCAGATACTGCTGGTGCTCGGCAACAGCAGTGACTCCCTGTAATGCGGCGGCTTGCATATGCCCCCCTTAGAACTTGATGAAGTCGGAGTCGGATAAGTCGCTCTCGGCCAGACGGGAATTCCCGACGACCCGCGGGGCGGCACTGGGCCTACGCGCGCCCGCTGACGGCGAGCGCGGGGTCAGCGATCGCACATCCGCCGTTCGCATCCCACCGCGACCCTCAAGCCGGAAGAAAGCCATCAGATCCCGCAACTGCACGGCCTTACCGTTCATTTCCTCGGCTGTCGCCGCCAGCTCTTCTGCCGCCGACGCATTTTGTTGCGTGGCCTGATTCAGCTGATTGATGGCGGAATTGATCTGTGTCGCGCCGGTGGCCTGCTCGCTCGACGCGGCGGCAATTTCTTGCACCAGATCCGAGGTCTTCTGAATCGCCGGCACCATCTCGACCAGCAGTCCGCCGGCGTGCTCTGCGAGTTGCACGCTGTTGGCCGCAAGGCTGCTGATTTCCTGCGCCGCCACCTGACTGCGTTCTGCCAGCTTGCGGACTTCGGCCGCCACCACCGCAAAGCCTCGACCGTGCTCACCCGCGCGAGCGGCTTCGATCGCCGCGTTCAGGGCGAGCAGATTGGTCTGATAGGCGATGTCGTCGATGATCCCAATCTTCTGGGCAATGGTCTTCATGGCCTGCACGGTATCGCGCACCGCGACGCCACCTTCAGACGCCTCATGCGCGGCCTTCCCGGCCATACCGTCGGTAATCTTGGCGTTCTCGCTGTTCTGGTTGATCGAGGCCGCCATTTCTTCGATGGAAGCACTCGACTCTTCAACGCTCGCCGCCTGCTCGCTCGCCGCCTGGCTGATGGATTGCGCGGTCGCGCTCACCTGCTCGGCCGCGTTGAGAATGGCTTCGGTCGTGGCGCTGACTTCGGAGATCGTACTGGAGAGCCGGTCAACGGTATCGTTGCAAGCGTCTTTGAGCGCGCCAAAGGTACCGGTGTAATCGTTGGTGATTTTCTCGGTG